>MGOA01000118.1 GCA_001796965.1 Chloroflexi bacterium RBG_16_64_43 | reverse complement strand
TGCGTAGGCGCGCTTGGCCTCTTGGGTCAGCGCTGTCGCAGTCATGGCTGTGTTCCTCCCCGTTCGCTGGATGAGGCAGACGGATGGATCACGGCTGGCGCGCGCCCGGAGCCGCGCCGCCGCTCTGATCGTCGCGGCGCAAGCGCGCCACGTAGAAGCGATCGATGAATAGATCGACCAGGCCGGCCATGGAGGAATTGATGACGGCCAACCAGCCCATGTACCACGGAATCACAACGATCCGCCGCGGTCTGCGCGCCAGGCCGACGATGCGCTCCCCAATCTCGTGCGCCGGTCGCCGCAGCCGGCGGGCAATCGCGAGTTCGGTGCGCGAGTCACGCCGCAGGTGCTGCCCGAACTCGGTCGCTACCGGTCCAGGGCAAAGCAGACAAACGGCAATGCCGAATGGTCGCACCTCGCGCCGCAGCGCCTCGCTCATCCCGCGCAGCCCGAACTTGGCTGCCGAGTACACCGTATACGTCGGCGCGGCGATGAGCGCGGCCACCGAGGCGACATTGATGATACAGCCGCCGCGCTGGCGGATCATCGCGGGCAGGATCGCCCGCGTGAGCAGGAGCGGCGCGATCAGGTCGAGCGTGATTTGCGCAACTACATCTTCTGCGGGGTCGAGCTCCTCCAGCCAACGCAGCCGTCCGAAGCCTGCATTGTTGACCAAAACATCGACGCGGCCGCGCCAGGCGAGAGCCTGCGCGGCAAGGTTCTCGAGGTCGCGCATCTGAGAGAGGTCGGCAGGTACGACAAGCGTCTCGCACCGGGAAAAAGCGCCTCGCAGCCGGTCCCTCAGCGCATGCAACCGGGCTTCGCGACGCGCCGTCAGAATGAGATGCGCGCCGGCCTGAGCGAACGCCAGCGCCGCCGCTTCTCCAATCCCCGACGAAGCCCCGGTGATGAGAACGACTTTCCCGTCGAGGGACCGCTTGCCAGGCACGATGCTAATTCTCACGGACCTCGAGATGGAGCCGCCTACGCCATGCGGATGTTGGCTTACTCTCCGGGCACAGCCCGGCCAGCGGCCTGATTGCGAGGGGATCCCGCGCGCGCAAAACACGGGTGGAGGAGGCTTCTGGCACGGGCGCCTCTAGCCTGGGCGGGATCGAGTTTCACGGGGCGCGCGGCGCACCCGCGGTCGGCGAGGTGCGACCACCTTGCGCCTCGCCCCGCGCGGCTTGGCCTCCGGCTTAGCGCGCAGCGGGCCGCGCACCGACACGGCCAGAACCTCATCCATGTGCGTCACCAGGCGCAAGTCCATATCCTGGCGGACCTTGGCGGGCACTTCCACCAGGTCCTTCTCGTTCCGTGCAGGAAGAATGACCGTCTTCAGCCCGATGCGGTGGGCCGCGAGCACTTTCTCGCGCACGCCTCCCACCGGCAAGACCCGCCCGCGCAGGGTGATCTCGCCCGTCATGCCCACTTCCTTCCTCACCGGCCTGCCGGTGAATGCCGAAATGAGCGCAGTCCCCATGGTAATGCCGGCGCTCGGCCCGTCCTTGGGGATTGAGCCTTCGGGGATGTGGACGTGCACGTCGGTCTTTTCGAAACGGGCGGCCTCGATCCCCCACTCGCGGGCCCGCGATTTGAGGTACGACATCGCAGCTTGCGCGCTCTCCTGCATCACCTCGCCCACTTGCCCGGTGATCTGGATGCCGCCCTTGCCTTCCACCAGGATGACCTCCACCGGCATCGTGTCGCCTCCGGCTTCGGTCCAAGCCAAAGCTGTGGCGACACCCACCTCGTCCCGCTTCTCGGCCTCCAACTGGAAATACTGCGGCGGCCCGAGGTACTTGGGCAGGCTGGCCGGCGATACCCGGGTCGGCAACCGGTGGCCTTCGGCCTTCTGCCGCGCGATCTTGCGGCACACGCGGGCGATCTCGCGCTCCAAGTTGCGCACGCCCGCCTCCCAGGTGTACTCGCGGATGATGCGGCGGACGCTCAGGTCAGGGATGGTCAGGCGTTCGCCGCTCAGCCCATTCTCACTGATCTGACGCGGCAGCAGGAATTGACGGGCGATGGCCAGCTTCTCCTCTTCGATGTAGCCGGGGAACTCGATCACTTCCATCCGGTCGAGCAACGCGGAGGGCACCGGGCCCAGGGTGTTGGCCGTGGTGATGAACATGACCTTCGCCAGGTCGAAAGGAACATCGAGGTAGTGGTCATCGAATGCGTGATTCTGTTCCGGGTCGAGCACCTCCAACAGCGCGGCGGCCGGATCGCCGCGGAAATCGGCGCCCAGTTTGTCGATCTCGTCCAGCATGAACAACGGGTTGACGATCGCGGCGCGGCGCATCGTTTGCAGGATGCGCCCAGGGAGCGCGCCGATGTACGTTCGGCGGTGACCGCGAATCTCGGCTTCATCACGGATGCCGCCCAAGGAGACGCGCACGAAGCGCCGCCCGAGCGCCTCAGCAATCGAGCGCCCGAGCGAAGTCTTGCCGGTTCCGGGCGGCCCGACGAAGCACAGGATGGGCTGGCGCAAGCGCTCGGGTGAGAGGCTGCGTACGGCAATGTATTCGAGGATCCGTTCCTTGGCCTTGGGAAGGCCGTAGTGCTGCTCATCCAGCACCTGTGCCGCATGGCGCACGTCGAGGTTATCGTCACTGGCTTTATCCCACGGAAGTTCGATCAGCCAGTCGAGATAGGTGCGTACGATAGCCACCTCAGGCGCCATGGAAGGCATTTGCTCGAGGCGCTCGATTTCCTTACGCGCCTTCTTGTCGACCTCCTCGGGCATGTGCGCGGCGGCGACCGCCTCACGCAGCTGGACCAACTCTTGAGTCCAGCTATCGGCTTCGCCTAGCTCATTCTGGATGGCCTTCATCTGTTCGCGCAGGTAGTACTCCCGCTGCGATCGGTCGACTTCGCTTTGCACCCGGGTATGGATGCGGTTCTCAAGCTCGAGCACATCCAGCTCGCGGCCGAGAATCACGCTCAGCCGCTGCAGGCGCGTGTTGGGATCAATTGTTTCGAGCATCTCCTGGCGGTCGGAAAGCGGCACACCCAACGCGGAGGTAATCAGATCGGCCAACCAGCCCGGCTCGTCCACATTCATGGCGAAGACGTAAGCCTCTTCGGGCAGGCTGCGATTGAGCTGGACGACCTTCTCGAAAAGGGCCAGCACGGCGCGCATCATGGCTTCGGTCTCGCGCGTGCGCTGCTGAGATTCGAAGATCGGCCGTGCACGGGCACGCAGGTAGGGCTGAGTTTGGGTGAATTCGACAACCTGAATTCGGCGTCGGCCTTGGGCCAAAACCGTGGTGGAGCCGTCCGGCATATGCAGCACGCGGCCAACGGCTGTTTCGCAGCCGACGGGGTAGAGGTCTTCCGGTCCGGGTTCGGCAATCTCCGCGTCGCGCTGAGCCAGGGCCACGAGTGTCTCACCCGCGGCGTGCGCCGCCTCGAGCGCCGCCAGAGTCGTCTCGCGGCCGACGAAAAGGGGTGTCACCATGCGCGGGAAGAGCACCATGTCGCGCAAGGGGAGGACTGCGCAACTGATCAGGCCTTCGGCATCGACGGTGGCGTCGCGAATTCGCTGGAGCTCCTCGGTGCGGTTGCCCAGCACCTCGGAAAACTCGGTGCGCATCTGCCACTCGCGGAATTCATGCCCAGTCATCGTCACTGGTTGTCAGAGGCACTCGCCTCTCCTCCCTGCGGGCTGCGCGGCGCTGCGCTTCGCGTTCCCAGACCTGCGGCCAATCGCGCAGCACGTCGGCCGACACAAACATGCTGCCCGCCGACAGGACCACGTCCTCATCGGAGGCGTTTTCCAGCGCCCGCGCCAGGGCCTGGCCGACCGGGACAACCGCTTCGGCATGGCAGCCTCGGGCGCGAATGCGTTCCACCAGGTCGTCCGTCTCCGACGCGCGCGGATGTTCGGCGTGGGTGACGAAGACGAGCGACACCCGCGGGATCAGTTCGTCCAGAATCCCATTGATGTCTTTGTCGGCCGACGCGCCGAAAATCAGAATCACCCGCCGCGCGGGGAAGTAGTCGTCGAGCGCCGTCCGCAGGCGCCTGGCCGAATCGCGGTTGTGGGCAGAGTCGGCCACTACGAAGGGCGCCCGATGCAGGATCTGGAAGCGAGCCGGCCAATCAACGCTTCGAAATCCCTCGCGGATGGCCTCCTCGGATACGCTTAGCCCCCGCCCGTTGGCCACTTGCAGGGCGGCGTAAGCCACTGTGGCATTGATCACCTGGTGGTATCCCAGGAGCGGGATGTCGAAGCGCGGCGGTACCCATTCCCACTGCTGGGGCTGGTTGCGTTCCAGGTATTCATTGACGCGCTCCTGGGAGGCCGCGGACCAAATGGTGAGCGACTGCCCATCGAGCGAGTGACGCAGCGGCGCAAAGAGCCAATCGCGGCCAACCAAAACGAATGGCGATTGACGCTCTTCGGCGATGGCCTTGAGTACGCGCAGGGCCTCGCTCTCTTGGGGTGCGCTGACTAGCGGCACCCCGGGCTTGACGATGCCGGCTTTTTCACGCGCGATTTCCGCCAGGGTATGGCCGAGCAAGTGGGTGTGGTCGTACGAGAGTGAAGTGATCACCGAAACCAGGGGCTGAACCACATTGGTCGCATCCAACCGGCCCCCTAGGCCAACCTCGATGACCGCCACTTCGGCCTTTTCCGACGCGAAGAACATGAATGCCACCGCGGTGGTGATCTCGAAGGTCGTCAGCCCTGGCACCTTCGCCACTATCGGGCGTATCTGCTCGGTCAGCTCGCTCAACCGGTCGTGGGGAATGGCGTGGCCGTTGAGCTGGATGCGCTCCGAGAAATCCACCAGGTGGGGAGATGTGTAGAACCCGGTCTGGTACCCGGCTGCCCGCAGGGCGGAGGCGGTGAGCGCCGACACCGATCCTTTGCCCTTGGTGCCGGCGACGTGGATCACCGGGTATGCTTCCTGTGGATTACCCAGCAGCTCGAGCAAGACGCGCATGCGGCTCAGGTCGAACGTCTGCGGCGAGTAGCGGTAGGTCCGCTGCAAGCTGTAGTCGACGAAAGAATATAGATAGTCGAGCGCGTCGTCGTACGTCATGCGGCTCATGGATGGCATTCTAACCGTTGGGGGGAATGGCGACAAGACAGGAGGTCCTGGCCGTCCTCGATCGAGCCGCTTGGGCGCCAAGGCGACGGAAATGCCTCACCCGTTTCAGGGATGGCTGGGGAGGGATAGCCTGAAGATGCTGCCCTTGCCCAACTGGCTCTCGGCCCAGGCACGGCCATGATGCCACTCGGCCACCGAACGAACAATGGCCAATCCCAGACCCCAGCCGTGCCTTTCATCGAGCTCCGGGCGAGCCACCTGGTAGAACCGTTCGAAGAGGCGCGGCATGTCGGCCGCTGCAATCCCCGCGCCGCTGTCTTCCACCGCGAAGGTCACCTGGGCCGGCGTCGCTTCGACGCGCACGTGCACCGCGCCTCCCGCACGGTTGTAGCGGATGGCGTTGTCGATCAGGTTACCCAGAGCACGCTCGAGTAAGGAGGCATCGGCCGTCAGCCGCGGCAGGCTTTCGGGGATCTCGAGTTCGAGCCGCACATTGTGGCTGACCGCCTCCGAGCGATACTCCTCCAGTAGCGACTCAAGCAGCGCGCGCACGTCGATTGCGGCAGCATGGGCTTCGATCCCCTTTTCAATGCGGTCCAAATCGAGCAGATCGCCGACCAGCCGCGCCATTCCACGCACTCCATCCCGAATGCGTCCCACATATTCCTTCTGCGCGGGGTTGAGCGGACCGAGCATCTCGAGCATATTGACATGGCCGTCGACCAGCGTCAGCGGACGGCGCAAGTCGTGGCTCACGGTATTGACGAATTCGGTCTTCAGGTCTTCGAGTTCACGGAATCGCGTCACATCTTGCAGCAGGCAGACCTGACCGAGAGAAAGCCCGTGCGGCCCGCTCACCTGGCGCGTCGTGGCCAGAAGGCGCATACCACTTGGCGCCACGAATTCGATCGTGCGGCCCTCTGGACCAGCCTCGGCCAATGCCTCGCCCAACCCGCCGTGCGGGCCGCGGCCTGCCGGCTCTCCCGATCCGGGGAGCGCTGCCCCCAGCATCGTACGGGCCGCAGCGTTGGCGAACGTCACCCGCCCCTCGGCGTCGGTCATCAGCACGCCATCCGGAATGGCGGCCAAGATCGTCGCAAGCTGCTGGCGCTCGCCCTCTGTGGCTTCAAGCAACCCGGCATTGGTGACGGCCAACGATGCTTGGGTAGCCAACCCACTCAACAACTCGACGACGCTGGCATCGAAAACCTGCGGCTGGCGGAAGGCGAGCCACATCGCCCCGTAGAACTTGTCCGCATGCGAGAGACGCAGCGCGATCAACGCACCGATGTGACCGGTCAACGAAGCCGGGAAGAAGTCTTGCGCCTTGGTCACATCCGCCACCAACCACGGCGACCGATCTCGAGCGCGCGAGAGTACGTATTCATCGAGCGGTGCCATCGTGCTCGCCAATTCGCCTGCCGCCACCTCCGGGTACTTTTCGGGGGGCCGGCGGCCCCAGGCCACCACGATGCGCGCGCCTTGCGCGAGGGAGGAAGATAGCGCGCTTTGCAGAATGGGCAGGCAGGCCGGCAGGAGCTCAAGATGCGTGGCCACGCCCTGGCTGGCCTGCAGAAGTAGATCCTGATCACGGATTTGGCGGTGCAGGTTTTGGCGCATGAGTTCAAAGGTCCGCCCGAGCGCGGCGAATTCGTCGTCGCCGCTTACCGCGATGCGCCGGTCGAGGTCGCCGCCGGCAAGTGCGCTCGCTGCATGCACCAATTGCCGTAGGGGGCGGGTCATGCGCTGGGCAATAAGGATCACGATCATCTGAGTGACCAGTGTGACCAGCAGGGTCAACAGGCCGACCTGCCAGCCGACGGCAAGCGACGCACTGAGCGCGGCCGCCTCCGGCACTCGCACCGCGATCGACCAGTCTGGATAGCTGAGTGGCACGACGTAAGTCAGTCGCCGACGGCCGTCGGAGGTCGTGCCGAAGTACCATGCCCCGCCCTGCCCGTCCTCCCCAGCCGGCTGCTCCTCTGACCACGGCTCGGCCGTCGACGGATAGAGGACGGCGTAGTTGCGGTCGAGCAACACGCCGCTCGAGTGAGGCAAGCTCGAAAGAGCCGCCTGGACCGGCGCCAACAAGGGATTGATATCGAACGACGTTCGGCCGACGAGGAGGCCCAACGGACGCCCAGGCGAGAGAGTCACAGGTTGAATCATCTCCAGCCAAGGATTCGATGAGCCGCTGATGTCCACCCAGCCCAGCCAAGGGGATCCGCCCAGCGCCGCCCTGCACCCCTCGGCCTCGACCAATGAGGCACAAAGCGGGTCGGTCAGGGTGGGAACGCTGGCGCTTGCCCGGCCTGCCTCGGTCAGGAATGCAAGCTGTTGGAAGTACGGAGGCTGGCGTAGCCGGTCGGCGAAGTAAGCTGCAAGTGAATCGGGGCGATCGGCCAGGCGCGCCACGTCGCTCGCCATATCCTCGAGTAGTGTTTGGCCGGTCATGATCGCGGCCGGCAGTGCGACCGCCGCATGGCCGGAGGCCAGCCGCGCCTGAGTCAACAGCTCACCCTGTGCTTGCCGGCGCGTTTGAAGCACAACGGCGGCGAGGATGACCACCGCCATGAGAGTCAGTGGCACGGTCACCCACAGGCTCAGGTGCCACACCAGCGAACGCTGGAAGCGGGTCGTGACCAGCGCAACCGGCTCTGACCAGAGGGACGGCAGCCCGAGCCGCAGCAGCTCGCAAACGGCCGCGGCCGCGAGCAGTTCCAGTCCCACGCCCAGCATGTGGGCCGGCAGGCGGGAGGTGACAAAATCGAGGGTCGCGAGCACATCCCCTCGCGCCAAGCTCCAGTCGCCGGTCGCACGAAGCATGATAGACACCGGCAGCGCGGCCATCGCCGCCCCCCACGGCCGGCGTAGCGATGCAAAGAAGCCACCGGCGTAATCGTTTCGCATGAGCAGCGCGATCCACCACGACACCAGTCCGTATTCGACGATAGTCATAACCTGGTGGGTGTCGAGCAGTGAACGTGTAAGACCGATGACCAATCCGAGCAGGAGAGTGGGGAATGTGCCGGCCAGACCGGCCGACAGCATCACGGGGACCAAGGTGAGCATGCCAGCCGCCACCGCTGGCACGCTAAGCGGCACTCCGGGCAGACTGCTCAGACCGACGGTCGGTAGACGGAGGACGAGTGCGCCGCCAGCCAGCGGAGCCGCAGCCAGAAGCACCGCCCACACCCGCCAGCGCGCTGCTGCCAGGTGTCGGGCAGAACTTACCGCGAATGCCGCCGCGAACAGGAGCAGCGCAAGTTCGGCCAGCAGCCCCCACACCTGATGGGGGACGAGCGGTAGTTGAACGGATCCAGCGATCCAGGCTTCAAAACCCATCCACACTCCCCGCAATTCCAACGTGACGCGAACCGGCGCAGGCTCTTGAGTCGGAGCACGCCATGCGACCATGATTATAAGTCCACGACTCGGATGGCGTCGGCACCACCTCGCCGACTTGTCGGGCGCAGACGATTATGCTAGACTGAAATCTCTCGCCGGGAGGCCAGGCATGCCCGAGAAGATCCTCATCGTCGACGACGATCTCGACACCCTGAAGCTGGTGGGGATGATGCTCCAGCGGCGGGGGTACTCGATCGTGGCTGCCATCAACGGCACCCAAGCCTTGAGTAAGGCCGCCAGCGATCGCCCGGACCTGATCCTGCTCGACGTGATGATGCCCGACCTTGACGGTTTTGAAGTCGCCCGCCGGTTGCGGGCCGATCCGGTCTTCGCTTCAGTCCCCATCCTCATGTTCACCGCCAAGGCCCAGGTGGACGACAAGGTCCAGGGCTTCGAGGCGGGTGCCGACGACTACCTGCCCAAACCCACCCATCCGGCCGAACTCCTGGCACACGTCAAGGCCCTTCTCGGCCGTTCGCGTCCGGCGGCGCCGAGCGGCGGAACCAAGCGCAGCCGGGTCACGGCCTTCATCGGCGCCAAAGGCGGGCTCGGAACCACCACCATTGCGGTGAATGTCGCGGTCGGCATGGCCGCCAAGCGCCAGGATGTCATCTTGTGCGAGTTGCGGCCGGGTCAGGGCATCGCCGGCTTTCTGCTCGGAATATCCCGCCCTTCGGGCTTGTCGGCGCTGCTGCAGAAGCCGCGGGAGGAACTTGACCCTCGGACGATTGAAAAAGAGCTGGTGACGCATTCAAGCGGCGCGCGAGTTCTGCTGGGCTCGGCCGAACCTCACGACTACGTGTTGCTCAAGGACGCGGAGAGAGTCGAAGCGCTCGTCCGCCGCCTCGCCACCATGTGCAACCACTTGATTCTTGATTGTGGCAGCGGCTTCTCGGCTGCAACGTTGCGCGTGCTGGCGGTGGCCGATCAGGTACTGATCCTGGTGGAGCCGTTGCGCTACACGGTACTCATGGCGCGCGCGCTCATGGCCGATATGGAAGCCACGGGCATTGCCCGCAACAAGATTGATTTCCTCCTTGCCAATCGCGAACGCTCCAGCCTGCAACTGGCGCGCTCCAAAATCGAGGAGATGATCGGCAAGCCGGCTATCGTCACGATTACCCCTGCGCCGGAACTCGCCTTCCAGTCCGCCGAATCGGGCGTGCCCATCGTTGTGCGCGATCCGAACGCGCTCATTTCCGATCAACTCCGCCAACTGACAGACCGCCTGATAGCCAAAGGCGCGGAATGAGCGTTGGCTCCGCCACTACGGAGCGGACCGAACTCGCATATCGACAGGCCGCTCGTCTGATCTCCACCTCGCACTACACCGTTGCGCTTACCGGGGCGGGCATCTCCACGCCATCGGGGATACCTGACTTTCGTACCCCGGGCAGCGGTCTGTGGGAGCGCTACGATCCGGCGGCAGCCGCCTCGCTGACCACCTTTCGCTATAGCCCACACCAGTTCTACGAGTGGGTGCGCAGCCTCATGGGCGAGTGGATCGAGGCTGAACCCAACCCGGCCCACCTC
>MGOA01000117.1 GCA_001796965.1 Chloroflexi bacterium RBG_16_64_43 | reverse complement strand
GCCCCGTACGGGTCGAGGTTTCTCAGCCGCGCCAGCCGTGTGCCAACCTCGCCCGCCGCTGGCTGCGGCCCGACTTGCCTGAACGGGTTCGCCGCACCGGCCGCAGCGGGTGGTACCTGCGGGTGCTGCAACCGGGGATGATCGAGGCGGGCCAGTCGATCGAACGCGAACTGCGCCCGCACCCGGCCTGGAGCATTGCCCGCGCCAGCGAAGTCATGCAAGCGCGACTAGAACGCCGCGAGGAGGCCGCGGAGCTTGCCGGCCTCGAGGCGCTTTCGCCCGGATGGCGCACAAGCCTCATGCGCACCAGCGGGTGACGTCGCCTCACTTCATCCATCCCTATCGTTGCAGGAGGCACCATGGACATCCGCGGACGCAATCTACTCGTGTTGGGCGGCTATGGGTTGGTCGGTACGGCGGTCTGCCGCGCCGCGCTGGCCCACGAGCCGGCGCGCCTAGTCATTGCTTCGCTGCGCCGGCATGAAGCGGAATCCGCTGTTGAGCATCTGCAGGCAGAATTCCCGAAGTCCGGCACGCGCATCCTGCCGGCCTGGGGCGATGTTTTCTTGCGCGCCGACTGGCAGTCACAGAATGAGGGGCCACATCCGCGCGAGGCGGTGCTGGCCAACGCGGTCGCGCGCCAGCATCTGATCGCCGACACCTTGGACGAGCTGTCCGAGGAGATCATTGCCGCCTCGCTGCTCACGCACCTCATCCTCGGCCAGTTCCCTGGCCTCGATAAAGCTCCCGCGCACCTCATCGTCGATTGCATGAACACCGCTACCGGTGTGGCCTACCAGAACATCTATCATCAGGCACAGCAGGTGCGCGCCGCGCTCGGAGAAGAGCTCACCGCGCGTGAGCTCGGCGCGCGCGTCGAGAATCTGCTGGCCGCGCTGTATATCCCCCAGCTTGTGCGTCACACGCAGATTTACTATGAGGCCATGCGCCGCGCCGGCACCCAGGCACTGATCAAGGTCGGCACCAGCGGCACGGGCGGCATGGGATTCAACATTCCCTACACCCATGGCGAGGAACGCCCCTCCCGCGTGCTGCTATCGAAATCGGCCGTAGCCGGCGCCCAGACACTTCTGCTCTATCTGCTCGCGCGCACGCCCAATGCCCCGGCCATTGTCAAGGAGATCATGCCTACGGCAGCCATCGCCTGGAAGGAAATCGCCTACGGACCGATCCGGCGCGCCGGCAAGCCGATGGCGCTTTACGACTGCCCGCCCGAGGCGGCTGTGTCGGCCGAAATGCCCGCCTCGCTCGCAGCTCAGGGTGATTTCGGCCGCGCCACCGGTCAGTTGCTCGAGTCGGTCTATATCGACACCGGCGAGAACGGCCAATTCTCGACCGCCGAGTTTGAGACCTTGACCACTCTCGGCCAGATGGAGTTCATCACGCCAGAGGAAATCGCCGCGGATATCATCCGCGAGATCCTCGGCGGCAACACCGGCCATGATGTGATCGGCGCGCTCGACGCCGCATCCTCCGGGCCGACGTACCGTGCCGGCTTTCTGCGCGAGTCCGCACTCAACCGCCTGCACCAGCTCGAACAGGAGCACAAAGTCGAGTCGGTTGCGTTCGAGCTGCTCGGCCCGCCGCGTCTTTCCAAGTTGCTATTCGAGGCGTACCTGCTTAAGCGCACGGCGCGGTCGATATCGGATTTTCTGGGACGCGACCCTGCCGGCGTGGCAATGGCCCTCGAACGGGAAGTTCACGACAACGTGAGCATGCGCCAGCAGATGGTCTCGATTGGGCTGGGAGTGCTGATGCCCGACGGCGAGCGACTGCTGCGCGGGCCGCTGCTTAAGGCTGATCGCGCCGAGGAGGGATGGGTTGACCTGACACCGGCCAACATCTTGCGCTGGCAGACTCGCCTGGCCGCTTTGCGGCGCGAGCTGCAAGCCCAGAACGCCGGCGAGAGCTCGTCGCGCGCGGACCGGTCTTACCCCGGCGCCCGGCGCTGGAGCGACGATGACCGCTTCGAGATCGGCGAGATTGCCGGCTGGGTGTTCAACAACGAGGAACGCGGCCGGCGCGGCAAACGCTGAACAGGGCGATAGAATCAAACGGGGCCTCGCAATGAGGCCCCGTTTTCGATTCTCCCGCTCAGCGCCGCGCGCGTTTCTTTGGATGATCCTTCGTGGAACGGATTGTCTTCGTCGTGGCAGAACGAGACGCACTACGCGCCGGCGCCCGTCGGGGCGGGGTGACAGTCTTCGCTCCGGTCATGTGGCGGATGATTTCATCGCCAAACTGCGAACACTTGACCTCCCGCGCACCGCGCATCAGGCGCGCGAAATCGTAGGTCACCGTGCGCGCGGCGATGGCTCGCTCCATGCCCGCAACCACCAGGTCAGCCGCCTCGTCCCAGCCCAGATGGCGCAGCAGCATCTGCCCGGAGAGAATCAGTGAGCCCGGATTGACCTTGTCTAGGTTGGCGTACTTGGGCGCAGTGCCGTGGGTGGCCTCGAACACCGCGTGCCCGGTCTCGTAATTGATGTTGCCCCCCGGCGCGATGCCGATCCCGCCCACCTGGGCGGCAACCGCGTCGGAGAGATAATCCCCGTTCAGGTTGGGCGCTGCGATCACGTCGAATTCATCCGGTCGCGTCAGCAATTGCTGGAAGGTCACGTCGGCGATGGCATCCTTGATGAGCAGCCGCCCTTGCGCGAGCGCGGCCGCCTGCTCGGCGTTGGCCGCCGCCTCCCCGCGCGCCTCCTTGGTGCGGTTCCACTCAGCCCAGGTGTAGGTGGTTTCTCGGTATTCACGTTCGGCCAGCGCGTACCCCCAATTGCGGAAGGCGCCTTCAGTGAACTTCATGATGTTGCCCTTGTGCACCAGGGTGACAAAGCGCCGCTTGTGCTCGAGGGCATAGACGATGGCCGCGCGAATCAAACGCTCGCTGCCCTCACGCGAGATGGGCTTGAGGCCCACCCCCGAACTCGCCGGAAAGCGAATCTTGGAGTACTCGGCCGGGAAGTTCTCGCGCAGCAAGGCACGGAAGCGCTCCATCTCGGGCGTGCCCTCGCCAAACTCGATGCCGGCGTAGATATCCTCGGTGTTCTCGCGGAAGATGACGACATCGATTTTGTGCGGCTCACGCACCGGCGAGGGCACCCCGCGGAAGTAACGCACCGGGCGCAGGCACACGTACAGGTCGAGCACCTTGCGCAGCATCACGTTAAGCGAGCGGAAGCCCTCGCCAATGGGCGTGGTCAGCGGTCCCTTGATTCCGACCAGGTAGGCGCGGAATGCTGCAACCGTCTCGTCCGGCAGCCAGCTGCCTGTCGCGCGAAAGGCTTTCTCGCCGGCCAGCACTTCCATCCAGGCGATCTTCCGCCGCCCGCCGTAGGCCTTGGCGACAGCCGCATCCAATACGCGGACCGAGGCGCGCCAGATGTCGGGGCCTGTGCCGTCGCCTTCGATGAAGGGGATGATCGGGTGATCGGGAACGACAAGCGTGCCATCCCGCCGCGTGATTCGTTCGCCGTCGGCAGGAGGGCGATAGAGGATGGGTAGCATGCGGGAGGTCTCCACGGTGGGGTGAGGTGCGTTGTACAGAAGCGAACCGGATTATAGCATGCGGATTGGTCGATTCTGTGACCTGCATTCTTCGTTCGCCAACGAAAGCGCGCCGTCGAGGACGACGGCGCGACTTTCGCAATGTACGGCAGGAGCCCTCATCCCGTTTCGCGCGCAATCTTCTCTTTAGCCACTAACTCCAGAATCTCTTCGGCCGACTCTTTTGTGCGCTCGCTGAGTGTGCCCAGCATGGCGGCCAGCTCGGCCACGCGCTCCTTGGCAGAAAGCGCGCGCACCTCGGTCACCGTTCGCTCGCCCTGGCTGCGCTTCTCGACTCGCAGATGTTGATCGCCGAAGCCGGCAAGTTGCGGCAGGTGGGTGACGCACAGCACTTGATGGGGCGGGGTGAGGTTCCACAACTTGCGCCCGACGACGGCGCCTACGCGTCCCCCGATACCTTGGTCGATCTCATCGAAGATGAGCGTCGGTGTGCGATCGGCGCGTGCCAGCACGCTCTTAAGGGCCAGCATTAGGCGCGAGGTTTCGCCGCCAGAAGCTACCTTGACCAGCGGCTTGAGCCCTTCGCCGGGGTTGGGTGCGACGAGGAATTCCACACGGTCGAGACCGGCGGCCTCATAGGCCACGCGCCGCTCGCCCACATAAGCCCCCAGCGGATCGTCCTTCCACTGGAGATCGACCGCAAATTGGGCGCCGGCCATGCGCAGATCGCCCAGCTCGGCCTCGATACCGCGCGCCAGCTCGGCGCCTGCCGCCCGGCGCTTTTCGGAGAGCGCGGCGCCCAGTGAACCCACGCTGCGCAGCCGCTGTTTTTCCTGCGCCGCGAGTTCGGTCATGCGCTCATCGGCATGCGTGATGCCCTCCATCTCGCGCTGCGCCTTGCCAGCGTACTCGCCAATTGCCAAGATCGACTCGCCGTACTTGCGCTTGAGATTGGCGATAAGCTCAAGGCGTTCCTCCACCTGCTCCAGACGCCGCGGGTTGAACTCGACCGATTCGCGGTAAGCACGCAGCTCGCGTGACAATTCGGCCAACTGCTCCGCCGCGCCGTGCAGTGAGTCGCGCGCCGTGTTGCGTGTGGCATCGATGCGTGCCAGCGCGCTCAGGGCGCGTTCCGCTTCGCCCACGAGATCTGTGGCGGCCACCCGCTCTTGGCTGCCCTCATCCAAGGCCAGGATGGCCGCATCGGCCAGCGCCGCCAGTTGTTCGGCATTGGCAAGCCGCGTACGCTCCTCGAGCAGCGCCTCGTCTTCGCCCGGTTTGAGCTTGGCCGCGCCGATCTCGTTGATCTGAAACGTCAGCATGTCGGCGCGCCGAGCTGCGTCGCGTTCGCCGTCGCGCAGCCGTTGCAGTTCATCGCGCACCGCACGCAGAGCCAGCACGTCCGCCGCCAGGGCATCGCGTTCGGTCTCGACGCCGGCGAATCTATCCAAGAGACCCAAATGCTCACGAACGCGCAGAAGCGAAAGGTGTTCCGATTGCCCGTGTACGTCAACCAGGTATTGGCCGATTTCGCGCAGCACGCCGAGGTTGACCACTCGCCCATTGACGCGCGCGATGTTGCGCCCCTCGCGGCGCACCTCGCGCCCCAAGGTGAGCGTGCCGTCTTCTTCCCACAAGCCCTCCGGCTCGAGGATCAACTGCACTTCGGCGCGCAACTCGGTCGGCAATTGGAACGCGCCTTCCACCGTCGCCACCTCCGCCGAGGTGCGAATGACCGCGCTCTCTGCGCGCCCGCCCAGAAGGAGTTCGATCGCATCGACAATGATCGATTTGCCTGCACCGGTCTCGCCCGTGAAGACGATCAGCCCCGGCTTGAGGGTCAGGTGCAGTTCATCGATGATCGCAAAGTTGTGGATCCAAAGTTCGGTAAGCACGATGTCTTCTCATGCAAGGCGGAGCGGCATGCCAACCGCCGAGATCCAAGTGTGTCTGGCCTCGACAATCGGACGCGCCTGCCTGATGGCGCGCGAGAGGCCAGGATGAAAGCTACAAGCGGATGCCGCGCAGGCTGGCCACGAGCGCGCCGATCATCAAGAAGGCGTAAGCCGCCGGAAAGACAATGGCCACCAACCCGCCGGCCAGCGCCTGCAATGCACCGCCGCTTAGCAATCCAAGGCCGACGAGCACCAGGGGCCCCAGCACCTGCGGCGTAATGCCCACAGCAGCCCCAATGCCGGCCGCCAGCGGCAGGTAGCGGCTGCGCCGGCGGCGAACCGCACGCCGCACGATTTCCGCTGTGCCGACGCCGATCGAGGGGGCGACGAAGAAGATAAACCAACCCACCAGCGTAACAAGTAACGATCCCAGGGCCGCGGCCACGGCTGAAACCACGAAGGCAATGGCAAAGTCGTACCACTGGGCGGTCTCGAAGATCTTCTGTTGCCCGCGCACGCACTCTTTGCAGCGATAGCCCACCGGCGTGAGCACCGCGCATTTGGCGCAGATCGGCTTGTCGCAGCGGTTGCAGCGCAGGGTTGCCGGTCGCCCGGGGTGGTAGGCGCAGGTCGTGGAGGCAGACTCGGAGGCGGTCATGGAACCGGTCTCATGAACTGCGCTGCATGCGCGACATCATGTTGCGGAAGAAGTAGCCGCGGCCCTGCACGCGTACGAAGCGGGCTTCGTTGGCGGAGGTCGAAACGTGCAGTTCGTCACCGTCGGCCATGTCGTCCGACGACTGGCCGTCGCACGAGAGCAGGGCATCGTGATCGTAGTGGAGGATGATCGTTGCCCGTGAACCTTCGGGCAAGACAATGCCGCGATCCATCGACAAATGCGCGGCAATCGGCACGAGCAGGATGTTGCGCATCTCGGGCGGCAGGATCGGCCCGCCCGCAGCCAGCGCATAAGCCGTCGAGCCGGTGGCTGTAGCCGCGACCAATCCGTCGGCGGCATAGGTGGCCAGCGGGTCGCCGTCGATGCGCGCCTCCAGGCGCAGCAAGCGCATCATCCGCCCGCGTGCCACAACGCATTCGTTGAGCACTTCCCACTCGCCCAGACGCGTCTCGCCGCGACGGTGTTCGGCGTGCAACATCATGCGCCGTTCGACCCAATAGTGCCCCTGCAGGACCTGGCTCAAGCCTTCGCGCCATTCCTCGCGCCGGAATTCGGCCAGGAACCCGAAGCGGCCGAGGTTGACGCCCAGAATGGGCACGTTGGAGGGGGCGCAGGCGTGCACCGAGCGCAGCATGGTCCCATCGCCGCCTAGTGCGACCAACAGGTCGAAGGTGCGCTCCCGCAAACCGCGGCTGATTTCCGCGTCAGTTAGCAGACCGCGTGAGACCTCGACCCCCTTCTCGCGCAGGAAGGCGGCGATGTCGGGACTCAACTTGGCGGCTTCGGGCAATCGAGGGTGATGAGTCAGCGCGATGCGCTGCGGAGGCGGGAGAGGCGCGGTCGCGGAGGTCATGGCCCGGCTATTATAGCGCCTCGCTCGAGCCCGGGCGCACGATGAACACCTCGACCGCATCGCCAGGGCTCGCGCTCAGGCGCCGTGCCGCGTTGCCATTCACCTCGGCCAGGCACAGGTGCTCTTCGCTGCTCCAAAGTGCCACCAGCGCCCCGGTCGTCCCTTCAGCGAAGGTACGCACCATTCCGCCGATCTCGAACTGGCCCAGGCGCACGCGCTCAACCTGCCCCCCGGCACAGTGCGCCGGCTCAATGTTGGTCAGCACGTTGCCGAAGCGGTCGATCGTCGTCACCTCACCGCGCAGGCCGCCCGCCGTCGGCTGAGGTTCGGCGAACGGCAACAACACCGGATCCGCCAGTGGTGTGCCAAGCTGAGTTAGGGCCACGCCGCACGCCAAATGGGCCGCCACCGGTGCGAAGATGTCGCGTCCGTGGAAGACGTGGCTCACCTCGCGCAACCAGTACTCGCGCCGGTTGAGTACAACGACCTCACATGCCAGCGCGGCGCGCTGCGCACGCTTCAAGAGCAATGTGGCCAGCCCGTTATCCGGCCCCACAAACCACTGCGACCCGATGCGCGCCGCCATCGGCCGGCGGGCCGTGCCCACGCCCGGGTCGACCACCGCCAGGTGAATCGTCCCCGGCGGGAAGTGGGGCGCCGCGCGGGCGAGCGCGCGCGCGCCTTGGCGCACGTCCTGCGGGGGGATGAGATGCGTCAGATCGACAATCTGTGCTTCAGGCGCGATCGACAGGATCACGCCGCGCAGGATGCCAACGAAGACATCCTGCTCGCCGAAATCCGTCAGCAGGGTAATGCACCTCACGGGCACGATGGACTGCGCGCCTTTGGCAGGGTGTTTCGAAAGGGCCATCGTTTTCATGCCCCCACCCCTAACCCCTCCCTCGGCTTGGGCCCGTAACGATTGCTATCGCGACTCGCCGGGGGAGACGAGAGGGGGAAGAGGGTGAGGTGGGAATGGTCTGATCGCAAACCGCTAGAGCTTCTTGAACCGTGCCTGGAAGAAGCGCAGGTGTTCCGGTTCGTACACCATACGCAGGCCGCGGATTCGTGAGCGCCCTTCGTACAGCGCCAGGCAGCTCTCGGCCACAACGTCCATGTGCAAGTTGGTGTACACACGCCGCGGAATGGTCAGTCGCACCAACTCAAGCTTGGGGTACTTGTGTTTGCCGGTCGCCTGGTCGCGCCCGGCCGAGACCACTCCGCGCTCCATTGCGCGAACGCCGGAGTCGACATACAGTGCGGCGCACAGGGCCTGGGCTGGGAACACATCTTGCTCGAGGTGCGGCAAGAAGCGCCGCGCATCCAGGAAAACGCCGTGGCCGCCGATCGGCAGCACGATCGGCACGCCGCCGTTTCGCAAGCGGTTGCCAAGGTAGTGCACCTGGCGCACGCGTGAGGCCACATATTCGTCTTCGCACATTTCGTACGTACCCAGGGCGATGGCTTCCATGTCGCGCCCGGCCAGCCCGCCGTACGTGTGCAGGCCCTCGAACACGACCACCATCTCGCGTGCCTTCTGAAAGAAACCCTCACTGCGCGTGGCCAGGAAGCCCCCGATGTTGACTAAGTTGTCTTTCTTAGCCGATACCGTGCAGCCCTCGCCGTACGACATCATCCCTTTGATGATCTCTCGCACGGTGTGGTCGGCGTAGCCTTTCTCGCGCTGCTGGATGAAATAGGCATTCTCCACCACGCGCGTCGCGTCGAAAATGATGGCCAGCTTGTTGCGCTTAGCCCAGGCCGAGACCGCACGCAAATTGGCCATCGACATCGGCTGGCCGCCGGCCATGTTGACACACGTGGCCAGCGAGAGGTAGGCGATCGAACCCGCCCCGCGCTCCTTCACCAGCTTATTGAGTTTGGCCAGGTCGACGTTGCCTTTGAAGGGGTGCTCGCTCGTGGGGTCGTGGGCCTCATCGATGATCACATCCACGAAGACACCGCCCGCGCGTTCGACGTGCTCGCGGGTGGTTGTGAAGTACATGTTCATCGGCACGAATTGGCCGGGGCGGATGCGAATTTGCGAGGTGATGTGCTCGGCCCCGCGGCCCTGGTGGGTGGGCACGACAAAGGGGAACCCGTACACATCCTGCACGGCCTTCTCCAGCTTGTAGAAATTGCGGCTACCGGCGTAGGACTCATCCCCAAGCATCAACCCGGCCCACTGCCGGTCGCTCATCGCGCTGGTGCCGGAATCGGTGAGCAGATCGATGTACACGTCTTCGCTGCGCAAGAGGAACGTGTTGAAACCGGCCTCCAGCATGGCGCGCGCTCGCGCCCGTTGCGGGATCTGGCGAATCGGCTCAACCATTTTGATCTTGTAGGGCTCAGCGATTGTGCGCTCGGGCATCATCCATCTCCTCATCGGTCGGGTTGGCGAGGGTCAAGCAAGAGGTCGAGCCGTTTGCCGGGGTGGCGCACGAAGCGGGGTTCAGGCCAGCCAGCCGGCCAATGCCCCTGCCAGCGCAGCGCCTACCGTTGTGCAGGCGAAGTTTACCACTTCGTTGGAGACCACCGCCCAGCCGCCGGCGAGCGTGGTTGAACCGCCGCAACGGTGTCGGGGATGTTGTTCGGTGATCTTGCCGCAGGTGAGGCAGCGATAACGCGCTTGCAGCGTCGCGCCGAGCAAGCTATCCGCCAGCGCGCCCAGACTTCCCGCAACGGTCGTAAGTCCCGCAAGCAGCAGTGGTGCCCGCCCGCCGGGCGCAACCAAGAGGGACAGCACACCGATGAAACCCGCCCCAGCCAATGAGGCGGCCAGACCGGCGCCGGTCACCGCGCCCGAGGTTCCCGCCGCCGCAGGTGCAAGCGTGGTGATAAGCACGGGCCGGCGCCCGAATCGCACGCCGATCTCGGTTGCCCAGGTATCGGCGTTGGCGGCCGCCAGCGCGCCTGCAAATGCGGCCCAAACCACCAGGGAGTGTCCCCCGGCCACGGGAAGAATCGCCCCGGCCAGGATGGCCGCCAATCCTCCATTAGCCAATACCTGTGCGCCATCGCGCCGCCCGCCTTTCGAAAACTTGTCCGCCGTCTGGGCCTCGCGCGGGTTAATCGCCCGAGTGAGCAATGATGAACTGATGAAGAACGCCAGCAGCAACGCCGCCCCAGGCAGGCCGGCACCGCCGTAGACCATCGTGCCAACAAGCACCGCGGCCGCTGCGCCGCCCGGCGAGAGCAACCTCATACGGAATGCAGCCAGGCTCACGATCAGCGCCAGACCGAAGGCCAGTAACCATCGAGAGAGGAGAATGTTGATCACGTGTGGATAAGCGCGCCCGGCTTGTTGATAACTCCGCCTGGAAAGTGCAGACAAGGCGCATAGCCTGCCAGGTCCGTGTGGAGAAAAACCCCTGCCCTGGGGATAGGCGAGAGCGGACTCGCGCTCACCTCATCACTGCGGCCGGCTCGCTTCACGCGAAGCGCAACAGCGTAAGGACCCCGATCCACAACCCAACGGTCGTCATCAACCCCACGCCCATCACCATATATGCTGCGACGTAATCATGCCGGCGCACAGCCAACCAACCCAGCCCAAGATCCAACAGCCAGGCCATCATCCCAAAGACCGGCAGCAGGAGCAAGCGGGCCGGTGAGCCCAAACCCGCAGGCACGCCGGCCGCATCGAAGGTAAAGGGATGCTCGCTTACCAAAGCGGGCTGAACGGCCAGCAGCAACATCATCAGCAGGAGCAAACCGATGGAGGTTGCGGCGGCGGCGACTTGCGCAAACCGGCTGCCCAGCAACTCGCGGGCGAAGGTGCGACGGCGGTACGAGAGCGCTTCGACCTTCTCCGCCGAGATGACAGCGCTGAGGCGGGAGAACGCATCCACAAACCCGGGCAGATCGGCCGGAGAAAGTGCCCACGCGCCGTGTGAGGTGACGATCAGCACCAGGTTTGAACCGCTGGAGGAGGCGAAGGCTTCCACGCGCTGCCCGTCCTCCAGAGTGAAGCGCGCCCGCGACCATCCGCTGCGAGCGCCGATTCGCCGGCGCACGCGTGGCGCAATCCCGCCGCCCGTGTGCAGCTCTACGATGTGATCGAGCGGCACCACTTCCAGGTCGCCCCCCCAGCGCAGGGTAAGTGCCTGAGAGTCGAGTCGATAGCCGGCACGCGCGAGGGCGATCGAGCGCGTGGCGATGACGGGCAACCCGCTGATGGCCACCGCGACGCCCAGCAGCGCCCCCGCCGATTGCCAATTGAGGGGCACCCCGAGCAGGCGCCATAGTCCAACACCCAAGACGGCACACAGCCCGAAGCCCACGGAGAGGTGGATGGCCAGCGCGCGTGCGCGCACAGGTGTGAAATCCATCAGGATGAAGTCCGTGCGGCGTGCAGCATGTGCTTAGGCCCTGGCCGCAATACGTTCCACGTCGTACACCGGGGTCAGCCACGAAGAGTACTTGGCCTCTCCGCCGCGCACGACTTGGAAGTACAGGTCGCGCAGGCGCGTCACCACCGGGCCCATACGGCCCTCGCCCAGCGGCCGGTGGTCGATGCGCGTGATGGCGGCGATCTGCACGCCCGTGCCGCAGAAAAAAGCTTCCTCGGCCAGATAGACCTCGGTGCGATCAATCGGGCGCTCCACCACGGTCAGGCCAAGGTCGTCTCGCGCCAGAGTCATCAGCGTGCGGCGCGTGATGCCCTCCAGAATGTTATCGGTTATCGGCGGCGTGATGAGCTCGCCGTGGCGCACCATGAAGAAGTTCTCGGCGCTGCCTTCCGTTACGTGCCCATCCGAGTTGAGCACGATGGCCTCGTCGTACCCCGAGCGCAGGGCATCCGTCTTGATCAGCGCGGAGTTGACGTATGACCCCGTGATCTTGCCGCGCGCGGGAATGCTGTTGTCGTCGACGCGGCGCCAGGAAGAAATGGTGGCGTGAGCTCCCTCCTCGTGCTCCAAGTAGCGCCCAAAGGGAACGGCCACAATCGCCACGCGCGCTTGCAGGTCGTGCAGACGCACGCCGATCATCTCCTCGGCAAAGTACGCCAACGGGCGGATGTACATATCCGCCTTATGTTCCTCGGCGCGCAGCAACTCCACCGTGTGTCTGAGCAAGTCCGCGCCGTCGTATGGGAGCTGCATGTTGAGTAGGCGCGACGACTCGATGAAGCGGCGGAAATGGTCGAGCGGGCGGAACAGGTACAGTTGAGCCCGGGTTTCATTCCAGTAGGCGCGCAGGCCGCCGAAGACACCGGTGCCGTAGTTCAGGGTGTGGTTGAGCATCCCCACGTGTGCCTGCGCGTAGGGTACGATGCGGCCCTCGAAAAACGCAAATGTAGGACCCGCCATTCTCCCTCCTATACCAAGCGGTGCAGGTCTCCGCAACCGCGAGGCGATTATATCCCCACCCTCCAGCCATTCGTCCAAGGTTCGTGGTTGTCTTGACGAGGCAGATGATCTGCCCTACACTAGGCGCAACAGGCGCCCCCCCGTCAGCCGGGCAAGCCCGCTTGCTCCGCGCGACGGGGG
>MGOA01000116.1 GCA_001796965.1 Chloroflexi bacterium RBG_16_64_43 | reverse complement strand
CGAGCGCGCCAGCAAAGCTCCAACTCTGCCATCCATTGACATAGCAGCGCATCTCGCACGGGTCGGGGTCGAGCCGCACGGCCCCCGCGGCCACCGCCCGAGGGGGGGCACGGAAGACGTCGAAGAGACGCAGTCCCTTCGCGGGCATCATGGCTGCCGGGCCGACGCGCCCAATGATGAAGCGGTCACAGCGGATCGTGCGCGGGGAGTTGTTGATCAGCGTTAGGCGGATCAGGCACGCCGGGTGGTCGCCGTGGAGCGCGAACTCGCCGCGCAATGCGACTCCCGTTTGATCCAGCGCAGCCTCGACCCGCAGCCCGTCAAGCGTTTCGCCCGCCGGTCCCGGCGTCCGCACAGCCTCGACCTGGGCCGTGGGCCGGCCTGCGTGCGCATATCGGCGCCGTCCGTGCAATGTGAATGCGGCACCCCACTCCGCGCTGTCAATAAGGGGTGCGGCCGCCTGCCGCAAGGCCAGGCTCCACCGTCCTTCGGAGGACTCGATCGCGAAATGGACCTGGGAATTCTCGAGGATGTGCCGCATCCGCTCGTTTCTCCGTCGGTCTGACCTGTACGGTAGTATACGTCCCGTCCGCGAACAGTTGCAACCGCGGCCCTTGTAGGGTATGATGTGCGCATCTCATTCCGCACCGAATCCTGAAAGGAGGTGATCGCCAAAGGGTTTTCGACCCCTGAGCATTGCCCTGTCTTTATCTTGTCCGGGAACGATCGCATAAGACCGTAGAGGAGAAGAAAAGGAGACACGGATGGGCAAAAGATTGCTTTTGGCGCTCGTAACTTTCACGGTGGTCGCAACGCTGCTGGCTGCATGCGCGACCCCCACCCCCGCACCCGAAGTCACCACCGCCCCGCCCGAACCGACGACGCCGCCTGTACCGACGGCCACCCCCGTCCCTCCACCGATGCTGGGCACCGCCGAAAACCCGATCATCATGGGCTTCGTGCCGTCCGGCACCGCGCAGGAGATTCTCACCGGCGGTGAAGCTATTGCCAAGCAGATCACCGATCTGACCGGCTACGAGATCAAGGTCTTCCAGGCCACCTCCTACAGTGCCTTGGTCGAGGCCATGGGCTCGGGTAATGCGCAGATCGGCTGGCTGGCCACATTCTCGTACGCGGTGGCCTCGCAGAAGGGCTATGCCGACGTCAGCCTGGTGACCATCCGCAACGGATCGGATCATTACGGCTTCCAGATCATCTCCCACGTCGACAGCGCCTTCACCGCGAGCGACGATGCAGCCACAGCACTTGCGCAGCTCAAGGACAAGAAGCCGTGCTGGACCGACCCACTCTCGTCCTCGGGCTACGTGCTGCCGACCGGCTTCTTCAAGAAATACGAAGTGCCGATCAAGTCCGGCAGTGCCGCGGCCTTCGTCGGCGGCCACCCGGCCGTCGTGCGCGCGGTGTACGCCAAGGGCATTTGCGACTTCGGCGCCACCTTCATCGACGCTCGCACTTCGTCCGCCATCCAGAAGGACCTGCCGGATGTCATGGACAAGGTGACGGTGCTCTACAAGAGCGAACCCTTCATCCCCAACGACACCGTCTCGTTCGCGCCCGATGTACCAGACGATGTGCGCGCCAAGATCGTCGAGGCGCTGCTGACCATCGCCGGGACTGAAGAGGGCAAGGCGGCTCTCAAGACCGTATACCAGATCGACGGACTCGTCGAGCATGACGACACCTTCTACGATGAGTTCCGCGTCTACCTCGAAGCCTCCGGCCTCGACGTCGCGACCCTGTTCAAGTAAACCTGTTCTACCGAAGAGAGGGGGAGATGCTCCCCCTCTCTTCTCATCCCGCTCACCCACCGGGAGAGTGCCCCTTGCTGCAAGTCCAAAACCTGACCAAGGTCTACCCGAGCGGCACGGTGGCGCTGAAAGACGTCAGCTTCGACGTGGACGACCGCGAGTTTTTGGTTGTCATCGGGCTCTCGGGCTCCGGCAAGTCCACCCTGCTGCGCTGCATTAACCGTCTGATCGAACCCACTTCAGGGCGAGTTCTTTGGGATGGACAGGACATCACGGCGGCCGCGCCGGCCGAGTTGCGCTCGATCCGCCGCCAGATCGGCATGGTCTTCCAGCAGTTCAACCTGGTCCGGCGCTCGAGCGTTCTCACCAACGTACTCAGCGGGCGGCTAGGTTACGCCAACCCGTGGCTTTCACTCATCGGCCTGTGGCCCCCCACCGAGCGCGAACGGGCCATGCGCGCCCTCGAGCGGGTCGGTATTGCGGATAAGGTCAATGAGCGCGCGGATGCGCTTTCTGGCGGGCAGCAGCAGCGCGTGGGCGTGGCCCGTGCCCTGATGCAGGAGCCGCGCTTGCTCCTGGCGGACGAGCCGATCGCCAGCCTCGACCCGGTGCTGGCCCACTCCATCCTGCAATACCTCGAGCAGCTCAATAAGAAGGACGGCATCACCGTCATTTGCAGCTTGCACTTCCTCGATTTAGTCCACCGCTACGCCACGCGTGTTATTGGGCTCAAGGACGGGATCAAGGTCTTCGAGGGTCTGCCGCAGGAGATCGACCGCAAGCGCTTCAAAGAGGTCTACGGCGAAGAGGCTCAAGAAGTGAGGGCCGCCTCGCTGGAGGCGGCATGAAGCCGACCCCGCCTGCCAGGCGCTCGCGCCTGGTGGCAGTCATTCTTTCCACGATCATCCCCGGCCTGGGGCAAGGCTGGCTCGGCGAGTGGCCGCGTGCTCTGGGCGTCTTCCTGGCTACGGTCACGGCTCTCGGCGCAACCCTCTGGTATGGCAAGCCGGGCTGGCTGGTCATTCCCGCCGCCTTGTGGGTGTGGAACGTCTTCGACTGCCTGCGCCTGCCGCGCGGCGCGCCGTTATGGCTGGCAACGCTGTTGTGGCTGGGCATGGCCTACGGCATCGGCTGGCAGGCCACCGAGATCAACCCGCGGGCATTCATCGAAAACTCCGAGCGGGCACGATCCGTGTTCCGCCCGATGCTCGAGCCGGACTTCTTCAGATTGCGCACCGAAGTGCGCCAGGGCTGGGTGGAGGTCGAAGTCCCTTGCTCGTCGGCTCCGCCGCGGGCCGAGCACACGGTTGAGGCGGTCACCGTACGCGTTTCCCCGGATTGCGCCTCACTTAACGAGGCCCTGATCGTCACCGTCGAGGGCCTGTGGCCCAACGAACCCACTCAAGTGTTTTGGTCGACCCCCATCGGCGATATCAAACTCGTCGGCGGCCAATACAACGCCATGCTGCTCGTGACCAGCGACGAGGCCGGAAAGATCACCGCCCTCGTCCGCGTGCCCCCCAGCGCGCAGGATGCGATGCCCGATCCGACCCTTCCCCTCAAGCACCGGGTGTACGTCGAGCAGGAACGGAAGATCGGCGGCATCGAGATTTCCCGCAACGGCGGGTACATACTCCAGGGCATCTACGAAACGCTGGCATTGGCCCTGTTGACGACGACCCTGGGCGCAGTACTCGCCCTGCCGCTCAGCTTCCCGGCCGCGCGCAACCTGATGTCGGGACACGCCGTCACATTCTTCATCTACCTCGTCATCCGCACGATACTTAATATCTTGCGTTCCATCGAAGCTCTGATCATGGCGATCATCTTCGTGGTGATCGTCGGCCTGGGGCCGTTCGCCGGCATGCTTGCACTCACTGTGCATACCGTGGCGGCGCTGGCCAAACTCTATTCCGAAGTCGTAGAAGGCATCGATCCCGGGCCGATCGAGGCCGTCCGCGCGACAGGAGCCACGTGGCTGCAAGTTGTGCGCTTCGCCGTCATCCCGCAGATCGTCCCGCTCTTCACTGCGCTCACCATCTACCGCTGGGACATCAACGTGCGCATGTCGACCATCATCGGTTTCGTGGGCGGCGGGGGCATCGGCTATTTCTTGTGGCAATGGTTGGTGCTCAACGACTACCGTGCCGTAAGCTCGTGCTTCATCGCCATTGCCGTGGTTGTCCTGACCCTCGATACCTTCAGCGCGCGCGTGCGCGAGCGGCTGGGCTAGCATGAAACCGCGCACTCCTCCTCCTTTGTGGCGGGCGACGAAATGGATCGTCCTGCTTGTGCTGCTCGCCGCCGCGTACAGCTTGAGTTGGCGCGTCACCCAACCCGATTTCCTCAAGCTGATCGTCGCCGCGCCCAAGGCCAAGCAGATCATTGGCGACTTCTTGCACCCTGACATCATCGAACGCGAAGCGGAAATCTCGCTGATCGAAATACCCTTCCCTATCCCGTGTGGCAGCACCGAGGTTGAAGCGGCACCCGCACCCGTTCGTCTGCGGGTGGAACCGGCCTGCGCCGAGCCGCGAGGGATCTTCCGCGTAAGTGGCAGCGACTTGGGGCCAGGGAGCACGGTCGTGATGCGTTGGCTCCTGCCCAGTGGTGGAACGTTGCCGATCGAGCAGTACCCGGTCGATGAGGAAGGCGCTTTCAGCGCGGAGATCCAGGCGCGCCCGATTGCCGCGACCAAAGACGGCGTGCCGGCTCGCCTGCAAGCTGAGGTGTCGGTCCCACTCACCCGCATCCATGTGTCCCAGGCCATGCGCGATGTGCTCAACGCCATCATGGTCACGATCTTCATGGCGTTGTTGTCGACCACACTGGGCACGCTCATCGCCGCGCCGCTCTCGTTCCTGGCGGCCAGAAACATCACCCGCACCAGCCGGCTGGGAAGCGTGGTCTACTACCTGGTGCGTTCGCTGCTCAACATCACGCGTTCATTCGAGCCGCTGGTCATCGCCACCATCTTCGCCCTGATTGTTGGCTACGGCACTCCCTTTGCCGGCGTGCTCGGACTGGTGATCACCACCGCCGCCTCGCTGGGGAAGATGTTCTCGGAGGCGGTGGAAAGCATCGACCCGGGCCCGATTGAAGCGATCACCGCCAGCGGTGCTCGCCGGTCGCAGGTTGTGATGTACGGCGTGGTGCCCCAGATCATCCCGGACTTTCTTTCGTACATCATCTACCATTGGGATATCAACGTGCGCCTTTCGACGATTATCGGCTTCGTCGGGGGCGGCGGCATCGGCTACTACCTTTCGCAGCGCTTCAACTCGTTCGAATACCATAAGGCCAGCACGGCCATCCTCGCCATCATCGTCGTCGTCTGGGCTCTCGATTTCCTCAGCGCCCAGGTGCGCAAACGCATGGCCTAGGCCCCGCACCCACCCGAGCGCGCCGGGCGGCAGGTCGTCGCGGACTTGTGGCGCAGGCGGGCATGGTGCTATACTCCCGCGAAATATCGGAGGCGGGTGTGAACGGGCTGGTGCTGGTGCTCAATGCAAATTTCGAGCCGTTGCACGTGTGCGAAACACGCCGGGCGCTCAACCTGATCGTCGGGGGTAAGGCACGCCTGGTGGCCAACGGCCGCGGCTACGTGCACACGGTTCGCCTCTCGTACCCACGCCCCTCGGTCATCCAACTGCAAAAGATGATCCGCCGCCCTCACCCGCGGGTGCGCCTCTCCAAACGCGAGGTCTTCCGCCGCGATGAGTTCACCTGCCAGTATTGCGGACGGCAGACGCCGCACCTCACCATCGACCACGTCATCCCGCGCCACAAGGGCGGCAACCATACCTGGGCCAACCTGGTGGCGGCCTGCCCGCCGTGCAATCGGCGCAAAGGAGGCCGCACGGCCGACGAGGCCCACATGCGCCTGCAGCGCATCCCGCGCGAGCCGCCGGCCACTGCGCGCTATCTCTTCGGCCGCCACCTCGATCTGAACCAGGAGTGGACCG
>MGOA01000115.1 GCA_001796965.1 Chloroflexi bacterium RBG_16_64_43 | reverse complement strand
CGTCGAGCACCGCGGCAAATCGTACGACCGTGTGGGCGTGGTGCGCGACATGTTCCAGAATCACTTGCTGCAAGTGCTCTCGATGGTGGCGATGGAACCCCCCACCTCCTTCAACGCCGATGCATTGCGCGACGAGAAGCACAAGCTGCTGACGGCCATACGCCCGCCGCACCCAGAGGAATCGGCGAGGTCCTCAATCCGCGCGCAGTACACCGGATACTGCGAGGAGCCTGGTGTGGCGACGGGAAGCCAAACGCCCACCTTCGCGGCGGTGCGGCTGCTCATCGACAATTGGCGCTGGCACGGCGTGCCGTTCTACCTGCGCTCGGGCAAACGGTTGGCGCGCAAGGTAACCGAAGTTGTTTTGCAGTTCAAGCGGCCGCCGCACCTGATGTTCCCGTTGCCGGCCGGCGCCGACATTACCCCCAACATCCTGGCGTTGTGTCTGCAGCCGGACGAAGGTATCCACCTGCGCTTTGAGGCCAAACAGCCGGACTCGCTAATCGAGCTGCGTTCGGTGGACATGGAGTTCCACTATCGTGATGCGTTCGGGGTCAGCGCCATCCCCGAGGCCTACGAGCGGCTGCTGCTCGACGCGCTGAGCGGGGATGCCTCGCTGTTCACGCGCAGCGATGAGATTGAGGCGGCCTGGGCTTGGGTCGACGCGATTGAAGCGGCGTGGCGTGCGCCGAACGCGCCCGCGCTGGAGTCGTATGAAGCGGGCTCCTGGGGCCCGGCGCAAGCCGAGGCGTTCATCGCCGCAGACGGCCGCGAGTGGTCGACCGGTTGCCGCGAGCATGAGTGAAGCGGTAAGGCATATCCGCCCGAGGGACCCAGCGCCGGCAGCGTGTGACGCGGCGGCTGGCGTCATCCGCTGTCTGGCTAGGGCGGGAGGGGCGGCCCCGGCTCGACAGCGGCTTGCGCGCGAGAGGGGACCCAGGTGAGGCGAACTCGAGTCCCGCGGCCGGGGACGGACTGGATTGAGACCTGAGCGCCGACAAGCGCCGCTCGCTCGTACATGCCGGCCAAGCCGAAGTGACGGCTGCTGACGAGGGTGCTCAGGTCCTGGGTATCCTGCATTCCAAATCCCAATCCGTCGTCCTCGACCACCACCTCCAGACGAGAATCCTCCAGCCGTCCGCGGACAACAATGCGTCGCGCGTGGGCGTGATGCAGCGCGTTTTCAACGGCCTGCTGAAGGATGCGAAACGCGTGTTGCTCGACTTGTTCTCCGTATCGCGCCTCGCTGAGGGGGATCTCGAGCACCACTTCCGGAGCCTGGCCGGTGCGGGTGGCAACCTCATCGACCATTTCGGCCAGTGCGGCGCGCAGCCCGTAGGTGAGCATCGCGGGTCGAAGCTGGTGAATCATCTCGCGCAAGTTGCCGACGATTGCGGCATAGCTCGCGCGGAACCTGGGCGAGGGCTCCACATCGTCCAGGTTCATCGACAGGACGGCCAATTGGTTGAGTACCTCGTCGTGTAGTTCGCGCGCCAGATGGCTGCGTTCAGTCTCGCGCATATCGACATGCGCCTTGTACATCTCGCGCAGGCGGTCGGCCTGCAGGATGTTGTGGAGGGCAACCGCCAGTTGGCTGGCCAGCGCCGAGAGCACCGGCATCTCTTCCGACGCATAGACATCATCGGGATCGCGCCCCCCCAATAGCCAAAACCCAAGCAGTGTGTTGTCCAGGCGCAGAGGAAAGGCCAAGCGAATCCAATTGGCGGCGGGGTTCAATGATTCCGAGTGCGGCCGGAAGTGCGGATCCGTCGCTGCCAATGAGAACACATCTCCGGCCGCCGGCAGTTGATCTGCGGTGAGGCCGTGGGTGAACAGGGCTGCCGGCGGTTGACCCTCCCGCGTCAGCAGCAGCGCCGATTGGCGCACCAGCAGCGTCGGCAGAACTTCGTATTGAAGAACGCGCACCAGGCTGGCTTGGTCGAGGGAGGTCGTGATGCGTGCTGTGAACACCTCCAGCAGATTGGCGGGCGGATGAGGGATCGAGAGCACACGCATTTCGAACCAGCGTTGGTAGCGCGCAAACCATGTCAATGTCCCGGCACCCACCAAGGTCGCAATCGACAAGCTGATGATGGCCGTCGCCCCAGGGAAGTCGAGCAACCCATCCAAGGCTAGACCCAGCAGCGACGAGCTGATGCCCACAAGCAGGAAGTACGTGTAGTGGGCCAGGACCCGGTTGCTGCGGGTGCCGATGCCGCTCAATGCCTGGCGCGAGGCCGCGTAGATATAGCTCAAGGGAATCGCGGGCAGGGCCATCAATGCGATCCCGCTGACGAAGTCAACTGAACCAGTCAGGGTGGAAAGCAACGCCAAAGCAGACGGCAGTATCAGCCCAACCGCCAACCCGATAAGCACCAAGGCGATGTCCCGTCGCTGTTCGGGGTGGCGCCTCCAATGGGCCGCCAGCAAAGCCAGGCTGCCCAGCGCAGAGACGAGGAATCCGTAGGCCAGCGAGTACACAGGCAGCCACTGCGCCCATTCGGCCGCGATGATCGCGCCGATGGCGGTGTATAGACAAAGCGGGACCCATCGAGGCAGCGTTCCCAGCGGTTTGGGGAAAAGGTAGTTGAGTTGCAGGTACACCGGCACGCACAGCCACCCGGCGGTGCGGAACACGAACGGACTCAGCCAGATGTGCGAGTGAGATAGCCCTGCCCCGGCGCTTATCCAAATCGCCGTAAGGTAATTGAAGGCCACCAGCGCGGTCCGCTGCGTCGCCCGCGGGCGGACCACAAGCAAGGCATAGGTCCCGGTGCCCCAAAACAAGTAGGGCAGCCACCAGATGTAAAGAAGTCGCGTGCGGACCTCCCCCGGTGTCGGGCCGGGCATGGCCCACTCCAGCGCAAGCTGTTCGCCCTGGCGCTCTACGATAAGCGGCACGCGCTCGCCGGGTGACACATCGAAGGGCACCAGCAGGCTCAGGTCATCTTCAAACTGTTCCAGTGAAACGGCCCCGATTTGAACCAATCGATCCCCAAGGTGCAACGGTGAGTCGGCATTCTCTGACCCGTAAAGGGTGCTCACGTTGCCGCCCAGCTCCCAATACATGCCGGAGTACGGCAACACAAAGAAGAATGCGTAGGTGTAGGAAAGCAGCACCGTCAGGACCAGGACGGGCAGGGCGTTTTCGATCGCGAGGACCAATCGTGGAGGGGCGGTCTTCATCGGCTACCCGGATTCGCAACCGCGCGGCCTAGGCGTGCGTGATGGCCGAGGTTCGATACGTTCATGAAGTCAGCCCACGCGCTGCGGGCTGTCGGGCGCAATCAAGCCGAGCTGGCGCGCACGGGAGACCGCGGATGGTCGGCTGCGCACCTCGAGCCGCAGATACGCTCCGGAGAGCAGGTTTCGCAGGGTGGAGTTCGCGACGCCTAGCTTGCGTGCGATCTGGGCTGTGGTCAGGTCGGGATAGGCCGCGCACAAGGAGAGCACTTCCCGCTGGCGCACGGTGAGGGCCGGGCCATTCGAGCCGGCCGGAGCACTTAAGGCCTGCTGTGCGTAGTGACTGAAGTAGATCCCGCCCGCAGCGATAGTCTTGATGGCGCTCGACAGCTCGTGAATCGCTTCGTGATCATCTTTGAGAATATAGCCGCTGACGCCCGCCTCGACCAGCGCGCGGATCAGCGCGCGCTCGGCATGCATCGAGATGACGAGGATCGCCGTATCCGGGAACTCCTGCAACAATGCTGGCGCCTCGTGCAGTATCGGGTAAGGGTTGGGGTTGTCGAAGGAGGTGGGGACGGAGACATCCAGCACCAGGACGTCCACTGAGTACTCCCGCAGCATCCCCTCCAGATCCCGTCCGTACATGACGGAGGCCACGACCTCGATGTGCGGATCGTTCTGCAGGCGGAAGAGGTAGCCGTCGATGATAGACAGATGATCTTCGAGGAAGGCCACGCGGGTCGGGTTGGTCATGGGGTCCCCCTCCCTGAAGAATAGCAGAAAGGCGACAGCTCGGGCAAGTCTGATGCGGGCGGCAGATTCCGCAGCCGCCGCCGGCCAGCCGGAGCCAGGCGAGACGACCTGCATGAGGAGGGTCGGTCTAGCGGAGGGTGAGTGCGTCGCCCACCGCGCAGAGGATTTGTGCTCATCTTGGGAGAAGACCGCCGGGAGCGCCAGCCTCACCGCCTCTGGTATAATGCGCGGGCGTGGGCGGCTAGCTCAGTCGGTTAGAGCGCTTCACTCACATTGAAGAGGTCGGGGGTTCAAGTCCCTTGCCGCCCACCACAAATGAAGAGGTCCTGGCCGATCGGCCAGGACCTTACTCGTTGCGCCAACGTCGTGCGGTGGATGGCCCGCGAGCCAGGTAGTACGAAGTCTTCGACGCAGCCCGGTCTTCAGACGAGATTCACTCCTGCCAACGCCTCGAGCACCGCAATCACGGCTGAGTTGTCGAGGTCGCCCAAACCCATCTCGCGCATGGCGCCGAAGAGTTGAGCGTTGACTGCTGTCGAGGGCAACGGCATCCCGAACTGGCGAGCGGTGTCGAGAACAATCCCGAGATCTTTGGCCTGCAGGCGTCCGCGGAATCCGGGTTGGCGGTTCCCGGCGAATAGCCGCGGGGCCTTAACGTCCAGCGTCCAGCATTGGGCGGCGCCGCCGCGAATAGCCTCGACCACTTTGCGCGGGTCGGCGCCTGCCTTCTGCGAGAACAGAATCAGCTCAGCCATCGCCACCATTTGTGCCGCTGCCATGATTTGATTGGCGGCTTTAGCGATCTGCCCGGCGCCCGAATCGCCGACGTGCGTGATCGTCTTGCCCATGGCCTGCAGCACCGGCCGCGCGCGCTCGAGCGCCGCTGCTGAGCCTCCCACCATGATGGCCAACGTTGCGTCGCGCGCCCCGACATCCCCACCGCTCACCGGGGCATCCAGGCAGCTCACGCCGAGCGGCGTGAGACGCTCGGCAATGAGGCGGGCGGTGGCCGGTTTGATCGTCGAGTTGTCGACATAGACCAGGTCGGGATGTGCGCCGGCCGCGATCCCCTGGTCGCCCAAGACGACCGACTCCACATCGGGCGAATCAGGCAGACAGGTCATCACGACGTCCACTTGTCGAGCGACCTCCGCCGGATTGACCGCGCTGCCGGCACCCGCGGCGGCGAGTTCATCGACCGGTGCCGGGCTGCGGTTGTACACAACGACTTCAAAACCCGCCTTGAGTATGTTGCGTGCGATCGACTTGCCCATCAAGCCCAAGCCAATGTATCCGACTTTCATGAGTCAACTCTCCTCGAAGTGCGCATTCGGGCATTCCGATGCGGCCGAGCCAAGCATCCATCGTCTTCCGTGCGCGCCTATCTTCTGCCTTGGACATCGGTGCGAGCCGGGTTCCCGGGATATGTCTAGCACGAGCTAGCCCAGAGTGCCGATGTATGCCCGCGATGGATCGGCCAGCACGCAATCCTCCCGGAATTCCGACGAAGGGGTACACACACGCTGCGCGCCAGCGTCTTCTCGCTTGCGGAAAACCGGCGGTGGCATCATACCCCCGAGACCGGAGGCAGCTGATGCAGGGCGGAAGGGTGAGGAAGAAGGGTTCATCCGCCGTACGTCCAGCCCGTTTCCCACATGACCAACGGATGGAAGTCGCCTTCGCGGATATCCGCTTCGACAACTTCCGCCACGAAGACGGTGTGGTCGCCGCGCTTAACGGCATCCGTGACCCGCGCTTCGAGCCACGCCCAGGCATCTGCCAGGATCGCTGCGCCCGAGAACGAACCACGTTGGAAGGAGAAACCTTGGATACGATCGGCCTCCACTCGGGAAGGTTTGAAGAACGCGGCGGCCAGATCCTTCTGTTGCCTGGTAAGGACGTTTACCGCCAGCCGTTGAGATCGCTCTGCCAGGCGCTGCAAGTTGCTGTCGTTCCTCAGCGCCAGCATGATCAATGGCGGGACGAACGAGGCTTGCGATATCCAGTTGACCGCGCCCGCCGCCAGTTCCTCCCCGTCGGCTGCGCTGGCCACGACCATGCCGTACGTCAACGTGCGCAAAGCCCGCTTCTTGCGTTCAGGGTCCACGATTCCTCCAATTGTCAGACACGCGGGACTCCGTTGCCAAGGTCACGAGTCCCGCGGCAGAGAGACCACCAAGTTCACGCGATTGCCCGACGGGTCTTGCGTCTGATGCACCCCATCCAGTTCACGCAGCGGAAAGCCGGTCGCGCGCAATTGGGTCAGCGTTGAATCCAATGATCCGTGGGAAGGTAAGACCAGGGTGAAGTGACGCAAACCCGGGGATGCAGCAGGCGGTTGGGGCGCCCCAACTCCTGCCCAGGTGTTGATACCGACATGATGGTGGTAGTCGCCGGCCGCCAGAAAGGCCGCCTGGCCCGCGTATCGCTGGATGAGGTTGAGCCCGAGCCCGTCGCGGTAAAACTCCACCGCCGGCTCGAGGTGGGCCACATGCAGATGGACGTGCCCCATGCGCAATTCGCTCACGGACTCGCGGCCCTCCATCCCTACCGCGCGCGCTTCATCCATAAGCGCCTCGAGGTCAAGCGGCTTGAGGGTCATTTCCAGCGTCTCCCCGCGGCGCGGCCAGGATGCCTTCGGCCGGTCCGCATAGAGCTCGATGCCGTTTCCTTCGGGGTCCGCCAGATAGATCGCGTCGCTCACGCCGTGATCCGATGCACCCTGAATCGGGTACGTGGAGGAGGCCAGGCGCAGTAAGGCGGCGCCGAGGGCGGCGCGCGACGGGTAGAGGAGAGCCATATGGTAAAGCCCAGTGGACTGCGTCAGCCGGGCCCGGGGCTGAGCGCCGGGCTCGAGGCGGACGAGTGCCTCTCCGTGGAGCGGACCCAGCATTGCCTCGTCCGGGCCGGCCGGGCGGTCCGTCAATCCGATGACCTGCAGATAGAACTCTACCGTCCGCTGCAGGCTGGCGACTCCCAACGTCACCAGACCTGGATAGGTCGCTCCATCGATCGGGCGGGTCTCTGTCTGTGTGATCCGTGTTTCATCCATGGATCAACTCCTCTCGATCGAGACGAGGCTCGCCAATGGCGAGGCATGCACGCCGTCGGCTGGGAGCCAGGTTGCCTGCCAGTTGCGCAAGCCGTCGAGCATCGGCACAAGGTGGGTGCCCGCCTGGGTGAGCGTGTAGCGGACCACCCCACCGCCCGAACGCTGTTCCACAAGGCCTTTCGCCTTGAGGAATTGCAGCCGCTGAGAGAGGGTGCGCGGGTTAACGCCGCCCACGGCTTGCTGCAATTCGCAGAATCGCAGGGGGTGGGCGAGATGGAAGAGGATCTGGATCGTCCATCGGGCACCAAGGATGCGTGCCGTGGCTGCCAAAGGGCATTCCTGGGCATGCCGGAGCGGCTCAGGTGTTCGTGGTACCGCGGAGCCGGTTGACCCTTCCTGGGCCGCGCTAGGCCCAATACCTGGCATGTTCCCACCGCCTTCCGCCAAACCTGGGGGTACTATATCATATATAGTGGATGATAATCCTCGGGTATCGGGTTGTCAAGCTGGCGGGAGATGGCGACCCGGCTGTCGAGTTGATGCCTCCGCCGCGCGCACCGCCTATCTACCGCGAGCGTGTGAGAGACGGCTATGACGCACTTCTTGCGAGGACCCAGATGTTGTATGCTAGGCGTGGGTCAGCGGCACACAGGATCTTGATGGGAGGCCGCATTCGATCCGAGGGGGCGGCGAAGACCCGGGTATCCGGAGGCTGGGTAATGAGCCCTGAAGAAAAGACGTTGCCGGTGCGAGCGACTCGTTTGATACAACAGCTCGGCGAGGGCGACGCCTACCATCGACAAACGGCCGCGGAGGAATTGGCGAGCCTTGGCCTGCGCGACGTGCGCATCCAGTTGGCACTCGAGAAGGCCGCCAGCGATGACGCTGAGAAGAACGTTCGCGAGGCGGCCTACGAGGCGCTGGTCATGCTTGACTATCGGCAGGCCACGGCGGAGCAGCGCGCAACGGTTGTGCGGGAGCGGCTGAGCGTTGCGGGCGAGATGGCTCCGGGCATCAAGCCCCTGACACCCAAAGTGCAGAAGCTGCTCGATCGGCTCAAGGCCGCCGATCCCTACCAGCGGCAGACCGCAGCCGAAGAGCTGTCGGCGCTCGGGTTCAAGGACGCCCGCGTGCGGGTTGCGCTCGAGGCTGTCGAGGGCAGCGATCCCGATAAGAACGTGCGCTTGGCCGCACTCGAAGCACTGGTAATGCTCGACTATCGCCAGCCGAAGTCCAAGCGCTGAAGGGTCCTGCCAACCACGACCTTCCGCGCACAAAGACCGCTGAGCGGGGTAGATGGGAAGAGGGCACAGCACGCATTACAGGTGACCGCAGGCGCCAGCCTTGGGCACGTTTCTCGCGCGAGGACGAGCGCTCTGCCCGAGGCCTCCGGGGCAATCCGATGGCGCTTGCAAGGCGAGGCAATGGCCCCGCCTCACATGCATCCAGGCATGGCGCACGACGTGGGCGGGCGCAATGAGCCGTGGTCACAAAGGAAAGCGGGGCTGCTCAGCAATGAGTAGCCCCGCTTTGCGTAGGCTGGGGGTCGAGGATTCGAACCTCGGCAAACGGATCCAGAGTCCGCTGTCCTACCGCTAGACGAACCCCCAAGGCATTCGCATTTTACCACGGTCCGATTCGCCGTAGCGTCCTTAGAGCTCCTCGGTGCGAGTGAACTCATCCTTCACGCTAGGCCGACACGAGTGTGCTGGCTATTTGATTTCTTGCAAATGCGCATCATGCGGGATTGGGCCTCGGTCACGAGCCCGAGTCACAGACAGCCTACCGGACTCATTGCCCGGCGGAGATGCGCCTTGTCCGAATATGTAGGATGAGAGCTGTCGTGTTACCCGACAGCTCTCGAGAATATCTCTGGGTCCGGGCACGGCCTTCTTACATCGCGCGCAATGTGCTCTCGGCGGCGGCCAGCCGCGCCAGAACCTTTGCGCGTCCGATGATGGCCATGCTCCCGAAAAGCGGCGGGCTGACGGTCTGCCCTGTCACTGCGGCGCGCAGGATACCGAAGAGCTGCCCAGGTTTGAGCCCGAGCCGCTCTGCCAGAGCGCGCAGCTCGACCTCCAGCGCCGGGTCCGCGAGGTCGGGGTGACGCGCAAGAATCTCGCTGGCCGCGTGCACGGCGTCGGCCGAGGCCTGTGGCGTCATGCCTTTGCCCACCAAATCGCTCCCCGCGGGAATCACTTGCTCACGGAAGAAGAAGCCCGCCATCTCCACTCCGTCCTCCAGGGTCACCATCCGCTCCTGGACGAGCGGTGCGATTCGCCCCAGCAGGTCCTCCTCAGCAGCGAGGCCGGCCTTCTCGAAGAACGGGCGCATGCGTCTCGCCAATTCCTCAGGCGCCAGGCGTCGCAAGTGGACTCCGTTGAAATGGTCGGCCTTGGAGAAGTTGACCGCGGCCGGAGCCGGGGTGAGGTGGTCGAGGCTGAAGCGTTCGACGAGCTCTTGCAGCGAGAACACGTCCTGCCTTTCGTCGAAGCTCGCACCCATCAGCGCGATCCAATTGACGACCCCTTCCGGCGTATACCCCAGCTCGCGTAGATCGTGCACGAAGACGGAATGGCCCTCCTTCATCAGCTCAGCGCCTTCACGCTTGCTCATCTTGCCCTTGCCGGAGGGCTTCAGGAACACCGAGAGATGACACCACAGCGGTTCGTCCCAGCCGAACGCGCGATGGATCATGGCGTGCAGTGGCAGCGAGGGCAGCCATTCGGAAGAGCGGATGACGTGAGTGATCTCCATCAGGTGGTCGTCCACCATCGCCGCCAGGTGATACAGCGCCCAGCCATCCGTTTTGAGCAGGATCGAATCATCCAGGTCTTTGTTTTGGACGGTGATCTCGCCGCGCAGGACATCCACGGCCGAGGTGGCGCCTTCGTGCGGCATCTTGAAGCGCACCACGTGCGGTTCGCCGGCGAGGCGGCGCGCCTCGGCCTCGGCCGGGGTCAACCGGCGGCACAGCCCATCGTAACGCGGCGGCTCTTTGCGCTGTTGCTGCCGGGTGCGCAATTCCGTGAGACGGGCCGGCGTGCAGAAGCAGGGGTAGGCGCTTCCGCGCGCGATCAGTTCGTCCGCGTGCGCCCGGTAGATCTCTTTGCGTTGCGACTGAAGATAGGGTGCGTTGGGTCCGCCGAGTTCGGGCCCCTCATCCCACTGGAGCCCGAGCCAGCGCAGGCTGGCCAGGAGGTTCTCCAGTGCGCCAGGCACCAGCCGCTTCTGGTCGGTGTCTTCGATGCGCAGCAGGAATTGCCCGCCCGTTTGACGCGCGAGCAGGAAGTTGTAGAGCGCAGTCCGGGCGCCGCCGATATGCAGGAAACCGGTCGGCGAGGGGGCGAAGCGGACACGTGCGGGTTGGGGCATATCAGAATTCCAGTTCCTGATGGTGAATGACGACGCTCTCGACCAGGCCGATGCCCAGCAGCGCCGACCACAATGAGGATCCGCCGTAACTGATGAAGGGCAACGGCAGCCCTGCCACCGGCAGCAGGTTGAGATTCATGCCGATGTTGAACGCGGCCTGGTAAAAGATCAGCGTGGCCACGCCATAACCGATGAGCGCGCCGAATGTGTCGCGTGCCATGCGCGCAGCTCGCAGGCAGCGATAAACGACGAAAGCCAACAGGAGCAACACAGTGAAGGCGCCAACCCATCCGAATTCCTCCGCCAGGGCGGAGAAAATGAAATCTGTGTGGCGTACTTTGAGGAAACGCAACTGCACCTGCGAGCCATGGGCGTAACCCTGGCCAAACCATCCACCCGAACCGATGCTGATCAAGGCCTGGTCCACGTTGTAGCGAGCGCCTGGGTCGGCGTCCGGCGCAAGAAACAACACCAGGCGTTGCTTCTGATAGAACTCGAGGAAGGGGAAAGCCACGATCACAATGAGCAGCGCGCCACCGGCAAGGCTCGCGAGGTGTTTCGTCTTGATCCCTGCGGCGAATATGATCGCCGCCCAGAGCACCATGGTGAGGATGGCCGTGCTCAAGTCGGGTTGGCGGAAGATGACGAAAGCCGGTACGGCGGCCAGCGCCAGGCTGCGCAGTACGCCGCCCCAAGTGCGGATGCGTTCCTCGTTGCGCGAGATGTCGTCGGCCAGGATGAGGATCAGCAGGACCTTGGCCAGTTCAGAGGGCTGCACCTGGGTGAAGCCCAGGTCGAGCCAGCGGGCGGCGCCGAAGGTGGTCGCGCCGCTGATTTCGAGGTAGATCAGCACGGCCAGCAGACCGACGTACATCGGGCGTGTCAGGGCGCGCCAGAAGTGGTAGTCCACGATGGCCGCGACCAGCACCACGCCCAAGCCGACGAGCGCGTTCTGTGCCTGACGCTGCGGCAAATCCGCCAGCGTCTCGTTACCGGCGATGGCCGAGCGGATCATGGCGATGCCGAACACTACCAGCACGGCCACGCCGCCCAGAAGCCAGAAATCGAAATGTCGCCAGCGTCGCGGATTGAACATACGCCCTCAGCCGAGGCGGTGCGGCCGGGAGGCCGGTCCGAGCGGGGTGCCGGTAACGAGGCGCTTTTCTCTAGTCATGGCTTGCTCAAAACCTGCGCCTCCGTGGCCCGAGGCAATCGACACTACTAGCCCTGTCATGAGTCCCCTGTCGCTTCAGGATTGATGGGCCGGGCTACTTGTTTCCCGACCGCTTGGCGTCCACACTTCGGCCTCCAGGATTCCCTGCCGGAGGCGCACAACCTCAGGCTGTGGGGTGGCGCCCCGCGGCGGTGAGGTGGCCGCATGACCTGCAATGCGAAGGTGGGCCGGCGAGAGGTCGAGCGCGCACACCATCGCCTGCACATTGCCGTGGGCTCCGGCGTGCACTGCCCCTCGCAGTCTGCCCCACACGATGATGTGCCCGCCGGCGACTATTTCTGCGCCGGGATCAACATCGCCCAAGACGACCACATGCCCGGCGTATTCGATGCGATTCCCCGATTGCATTGTCCGTTCCACCAGCACCGCCCCCCGATCGGTCATCTCAGAGTCCAAGGGCGCATCCGAGCCTGCCTGAGGGAAGGGCAGCGCGGTGGCCAGGCCCAGGCTTTGAGCTGCGGCAACCACGGCCGGCGCCTCGCTGAGAGCGGCCCACAGTGTCAGCCCGCGCTTTGCCACACGGCTGCGCAGATCGATCAGGTCGGCCGCGTGCGGCTCATGGTCCCCCAGGCGCACCGCGATGCGGGCTCCCAGGAAAAAATCGCCCTTGGAGTCGATGTAGGCCAGCATCTCATCCAGCGCTTCGGCCCACGTGCTGCCTCCAAGGGTGATCAGCAGACCCTCGCGAATTCCCTTGATTGCGATCGTGCTGCCCATCGGCGCGATTATAGCATCCTGGTTTTGGCTAGCGTTGTGCTGCAGCGTCGATTGCCTTGAGCTCGAAGTAGGCCTGCAGCACCTGTTTGACGATCGGCCCCGAAGTCACGGCGCCTTCGCCCCCATCGTACACGAAGGCGATCACGGCGATCTCCGGCTTGTCAAACGGGCCGTAGCCCACGTACCACGAGTGCGTAGGCCAGGCGCCCGGCTGGCATAAGTTGCGCGATTGGGCGATGTTATCGCAGTACTCGGCGGTGCCGGTCTTGCCAGCGGTCACGACGTTGTCGAGTTGCGCGTAATCGGCCGCGGTGCCGTAGCTGACCACTTGACGCATGCCCTCCTGCGCGAGGCGCACCCATTGCTCGTCGACCTTCAAATGATCCGGATCGCTGGTCACGTCCTGGGTGATATCCCATAGCACCTGAGGTTCTATCTCGCGCACGACATTGCCCTCGCCGTCGAGGAACTGCCTGAGCAGAGTGGGCTTCATCACTCGCCCGCCATTGGCCAGGGTGGCGATGCTCTCGAGAACTTGGAGGGGCGTGGCAAGCACGAAGCCCTGGCCGATGGTCGCGATGTAGGTGTCGCCTGTGGCCCAGTTTTCTCCAAGGTTGATGCGCTTCCAGTCCGGGTCGGGCAGCAATCCGGATGCTTCGGCGGGCAACTCGACTCCTAAGGCGCGGCCGTACCCGATGGCTTGCGCGTAACGCTTGATGCGCAGAATGCCCAGGCCGGCGCCTTCCAGCTGGCCGGTGGTGCCGCCGGCCACCTCGCCCGGATAGCCACCGCCGAGTTTGTAGAAGTAGACGTCGCACGAAACGGCGACCCCCCTGAGGAAGTCGACCAGGCCGTGGCCGTTGCGGTCATAGCACACGAACTCGCGCGCCCGGCCCGGATCGTTGGGGAAGTAGCGATTCTGGATGACGATTTCCCCGGGGTCGAAGAGCTCCTTCTCGGGCGTGACCACTTGCTCGTTGAGCGCTCCGATCGCGGTCGCCATCTTGAACACAGATCCGGGAGGGTACTCGCCCTGGATGGCGTGATTGATCAGCGGGTTGCTTTGGTCCGAAAGCAACGAGTTGTAGTAGTCCAGGGGGATCAGGCGGGCGAACTGCTCGTTGTCGTAGGTGGGCAACGAGACCATCGCCAGGATCTCGCCGGTTTGCGGATCCATAGCGATGACCACGCCGCTGACGATGGGGCTGCGCAGGAATTCGAGCTTGCGAGCGCGCACCGAATCGATTGTGCTCTGCAGTGCTGCTTGGGCCGCCGCCTGCAAGCGGGTGTCGATCGTCAGCCGCAGGTTGGTCCCCGCGACCGGTTCTTGGGGAGGTGCCACCAGACGCAACTCAAGGCCGGCGGCGTCCTCTTCCACCAGCTTCTGTCCATAGGCGCCCGCCAGGATTTCCTGCAATGATCGTTCGATGCCCGCATAGCCGATGCGGTCTTGGCCGATGCGCAGCCCGCGCGACTCGTAGAACTCACGTTGTTCGGCCGGGATGGGCCCCATGTATCCGATGATGTGGGCGGTCAACGCTCCCGTGGGATAGTCGCGCGCCGGTGAGACCCGGACTCCGACCCCCGGCATGGTGAAGGCCTGCTCTTGTATCAGCATGGCGGTGTGCGGGTCGGCATTGCACTTGATCTTCACCGCCGCGTACGGGGCCAGGCCGGTCCACTCTTCCACGAGATCTTGAATCCCACGGCCTTCGGCGCACTCGGCCGAGGGCTTGGAGCCCGGCACGACGATAGGCACACCCGTTAGCGACGAGAGGCGTGCGTAGATCGCCTGCACTTCGGCCGGGCTGTCGGGCAAGCTAGCCGGAGTAATGGTGATTTCAAATGATGGCACATTGCGGGCGAGCAGCACGCCGTTGCGGTCGTAGACCACACCGCGCGAAGCGGGCAGGACGACCCGCGTGATGCGGTTCTCATCCGCGGCCGCCACATAGTCGCTGCCCCGCAGGATTTGCAGCACGAACAGACGCAGGCTGAAGATGCCGTAGATGAGGGCGACAACTGCGCCCAGCAGCAGGATGCGCCGGGGGTCAACCCGATTGCCGCCTGTTTGGCCAGCCACGGACTATTCCTCCACTTCGCTGCGCAGCTCACGCGGTCCGGCGAACCGGTCCAACGCGCGCAATGCTGAGAATACGGGCAGCACCATGGCCACATTGATGAAGGCGGTCGGCAGCGTTACATAGGCGAGCGTGTAACCCACGTCGAGCGGCCGTCCGGTCAGGCTGAGAATCGCCAGACCAAGCAGGTGAGTGGTGCCGGTGCCGAGCAGCGCCAGGCCCATGATGATCAGCGGATGGCTGCCCCACAAGCGCCCTTGAATCTGACCAGCAGCAAGTGAGGTAACGAGGTAAACGATGGCCGTGGCTCCGAAGGGCCCGCCCGAGAGCAGATCGGCGGCGAACCCGCCGACCACCGCCCAAACCAATCCTTCCTTGGGGCGCAACATGCTCCAGCAAAGAACAACCAGCAGCAGCAAGTCCAGGTTGCCACCCGCGAATTCAATCTGTCGCAGCACTGCCGATTGGAGGACGGCCACGAGGGCTAGCAGGGGAACCGCGATCGCCCAGATCATTCCGCCTCACGGGGCCGGCTGGCCGGGCGACAGCGAGCCGATATCGATGGGCTCGAAATCGGCGATGATCAGAACGATCTCGAGTCGGCCGAAGTCCACGCGTGGCAAGACGGTTGCCGTCTGGTAAAGCTCGTAATCCCGTTTGCGCACGCTGACCACGCGGCCGGCGAGGATGTTGGCCGGAAAGCCCCCTCCCAGGCCCGAGGTAACTACGAGGTCGCCAGCTTTGACCACCGCATCTTGGGCCAGGTAGGTGAGCGTGAGCTCGCCCGTCGGTTGGCCAATGAGCACGCCTTCGGCGCGCGTTTCCTGCACCCGGGCATTGATGGCGGACTGGGGATCGATGATGAGTTGCACTTTGGCGGCGCTGGCTGAAACTTCCGAGATGCGTCCGACCAGCCCGTTTTCGCTGACCACCGGCATGCCGCGCCGCACCCCTGCGTCCGAGCCCTGATCCAGCAGGAGGTAACGAAGGAAGGGGCTCGTATCGCGGCCGATGACGCGCGCCGTGACGTAGCGACTGGCCGGCTGCTCGCGAGCGAAGCCGAGCAAGGCGCGCAGCACTTCCTGTTCGGCCGCCTGCTCGCGCAGCGTCACCACCTCCGCCTCCAGTTGACTCACCTGCGCCTGCAAGCGCGCGTTCTCGTTGCGCAAGTCGGCCAGGTTGCGCGGTGCCGTCAGGAAATCACGCACGTTGTAATAGGCGGTGGAGAACGAACGCTGCAGGCCGAGCAAGGGGCGGCCGGCCAGATTCTTGAGTGGGTCGAGGTAACCCGCGCGTTCAATGACCAGCAGCCCGAGCGCCAACAGGATCAGCGCCGAGGCGAGGAGCATCCGTCGTCGGAGTTCAGACATTCTTAGGGGGTCGGGAGGGGCGGGCGAGGCTCACTGGATAGGGCAGGCATGGCGAGGGATCAGGACACGCCTCGTGAGCGTTCGAGGCTGGCCAGGAACTGGCGCTCGATGTCAAGGTTCTCTAGGATGGCGGCGGCGCCGCGCACCACGCACGTCAACGGATCGTCGGCACGCCATACGCGGATGTGAAACTCGTCGCTGAGCCGTTCGGGCAGGCCCTGCAGGAGCGACCCGCCGCCGGTCAGACACAGACCGCTGTCGAGCAGGTCGGCCATGATTTCGGGAGGCGCCTTCTCAAGAATGTCACGGACGGATTCGGATATGGCCTTGAGCGAAGGGTTGAGGGCCTCGCGCATCTCGATCGACGAAACCTCCACCTCCTCCGGCAACCCGGTGATCAGGTTGCGGCCGCGCACGGTCGTCACCTTCTCTTCGCGCAACGCGTAGGCCGAGCCGACCGAGATCTTGGCCTGTTCGGCCATCCCGCTGCCAACGAGCAGGTTGTACTTGTCGCGCAGATAGAGCGCGATGTTCTCGTCCATCTCATCGCCGCCGATGCGGATGGAATGTGAGGCGACCACAGTTCCGATGGAGAAAATCGCGACCTCGGTCGTGCCTCCGCCGATATCCATGAGCATCGTGCCACGCGTGTCGCGCACCGGCAGGCCGGCGCCCATCGCCGCCGCGACCGGTTCTTCAACCAGGTACGCTTCGCGCGCTCCAGCTGAGATCGCCGCGTCGTACACGGCGCGCTTCTCCACATCGGTGGCCCCGCACGGCACGCCGACGATGACCCGCGGCCGCGGCACCGGCACCACGCTCTGCTCGTGGGCCTTGCCGATGAAGTACTCCAGCATCGCTTGGGTGATGTCGAATTCGGAGATCACGCCGTCACGCAGCGGGCGCAGGGTGACCACGTTCGAAGGCGTGCGGCCGACCATCTCCTTCGCGGCTGTGCCGATGGCCAACGGGCGGCGGGACTTCTTCTCGACGGCCACCCAGGAGGGCTCGTTGATGACGATGCCCTTGCCGTGGACGCTGACCAGAGTGTTCGCGGTGCCCAGGTCGATGCTGATGTCGAGCGAGAATAGGCCCAGCAACCAGTTGAGGGGGTTGAAAGCCAACGCCTGCTCCTCGTGCCGCACGGTTCAGCACGTCGGCCGGACGCTCATCCAAGCGCAACCGGCATTGACGATGGTGTCGATACGCTGCGTGGAATTGCGCGCAACACGAGATTATACCATCGGGTCCCGGTGTGTCAGTTCGTCTGGCGCGCAGTGCACTATAATCAGGCTAGAATCATCGCCCGCGGCATTGGATCTATCGAAGGTGATCGATTATGCCCTTGTCCATCGATGAGCAGGTCACCCTGCTGATGCAGGGAACCGAATACGGGGACGCCCAGGTCCAGCGTGCCATGGCGGAAGAATTGCGGGAGCGCTTGGGGCTGGCCGCCCGAGAGCGGCGCCCGTTGCGCATCTACTGCGGGTACGACCCGACCACTGCCGATTTGCACCTCGGTCATACCGTCACCATGCGCAAGCTGCGCCAATTCCAGGATCTGGGCCACCAAGCGATCTTCCTGATTGGGGATTACACCGCGCGAGTGGGCGATCCATCCGACAAGGATAAGTTGCGCCCGCAGCTCAGCCAGGCGCAGATTGAGGCCAACGGGCGGACGTATGCGGAGCAGGCCTACCGAATCCTTGACCGCGAGCGGACGGAAGTGCGTCATAATTCCGAGTGGCTCTCGACGTTGACCTTCGCCGAGATGATCCGCCTGGCCTCGAACTTCACCTTGCAGCAATTCGTCACGCGCGACAACTTCCGCCTGCGCTGGGAACGGGGCGACGCGGTATACCTGCATGAGACCTTCTACGCAGTGATGCAGGGCTACGACGCCTACTCCTTGCAGGCCGACGTCCAGGTAGGCGGGAGCGAGCAGCTCTTCAACATTCTCACTGCGGCGCGCAAGGTCATGGAATACCTGGGCGCCCGTCCCAACGTCGGCGTCCTCACGGGCATCCTACCGGGCACCGATGGCGTGGTGCGCATGAGCAAGAGCCTCGGCAATCACATACCCCTTTTGGCGGGCGCAGACGACATGTACGGCAAAGTGATGAGCCTGCCCGATACGGCCATGCCCGTGTACATGCGCCTGTTGAGCCGCTGGTCACCGGGTGAAATCCAGCGCCTCGAAGCCGATCTTGCCGGCGGTGGGGTTCACCCGCGGGACGTAAAGATGTCACTTGCCCGCGAGGTTGTCTCCATCTTTCATGGAGAGGCGTCTGCGGAACTTGCTGAAGATGCGTTTCGACGTGTGTTCCAGCAATCCGATCTGCCGGAGTCGATGACTGAAATGGTGGTTGAGGGGTCGCCCCGCCTGGTGGATTGGATGGCGGAGAATGGCTTGGCTCGCAGCCGCAGTGAAGCTCGCCGTTTAATCGAACAGGGAGGGGTGAAACTGGATGGGGCCGGCGTAGGCGACACCGACGTGACCCTGGACCTCACTCACGATGCCGTGCTCCAGGTTGGCAAGCGGCGCTTCGTTAGGTTAACTCGCATCGCGCGATGAATGCCGGCGCCGCTTGGGTCGATCGTTCTCGCTCCAAGGCAGGCCTTCCACAACGTCCGTTCGCGGTCCGCGCGAATGGACGTCTGTTTTCCTGGGAAGAGCGCAAGGTCGATCCTGGCCGCCGCCCGACGCGGCACGCGGGACGCCCGGTCACAGGGACCGGCCGCGTGGTCGCGGAGAGCACCCATCGAACGGCGCGTGGTGATAGGTGACGCCATGAGAAGGAAGGACATCCGGGGTGTCCGGCCGGCGCTGCTTCGAGCCCTTCTGGGTGCCCTGATATTGCTGTCGGTCGTCGCGGGAGGCCTGACCTATTGGGGGCAGAGTCGCAGAATCCGAGACCAGGCCGGCGCGCAACTCACTACCATCGCCGAACTCAAGGTGGGCCAGATCCAGCTGTGGCGCGAGGAACGATTGTCTGACGGCCAAGTTATTCTGGCCGACGGACTGCGCCTTTCGGACCTGACCCACGTCTTGCGCGGGACGGCCGCCCATGCAGGACGCACCGACGCTCTGAAATGGCTGGGGGCCTATCAAGCCGGGCTCAACTGCGTCGATGTGCTCCTGGTCGGCACGGATGGCAAGGTGACCTTGAGTGCTGCCTATAGCGTGCCCCCAGGCGAGGCGTACGATGTGAACTTGATTGAAAGAGCGCTCACTGGGCGTGTCGCAACCCTGACGGACTTCTATCGCGACGCGAACGATGGGAATATCTACATCGATCTCATTGTACCGATCGTGTCCGGGGGCGAATCACCAGCCGATCGAGTCGGGGCGGTGGTAGAGAGGTTCGACCCCCGCGCTTTCCTTTTCCCCTTGATTCAGTCGTAGCCCGTCGAGAGCGCTACTGCCGAAACGCTCCTCGTAGAACAGGTTGGCTATGAGGTGGTGTTCCTGAACGAACTGCGCCACCGCGATGACCCGGCGCTCATCCTGCGCTTCCCTCTACTTCAGGCGGACTTGCCCGGGGCGATGGCTGTGCGGGGTGTCGAGGGTGTGGTCGACGGCGTGGACTATCGCGGCCAGCCGGTGCTCGCAGCATTACGGCCGGTGGCGCAATCCCCCTGGTATTTGGTGGCCAAAGTTGACCGGGATGAGATCCTGGCACCGCTTAACGCGCTGGCGATCCGAATTGCGCTGATGGTATTCGTCTTCGACGTGGCGCTGGCCTCGGCGGCCGGATGGATTTGGCGTGAGCGCGAGGCGCGCTTCTTCCAGCGCAGCCTGGAACTCGAACTGGAGCGCAAAGCCATCGAGAAACACATCTCTGCTCTCACGCGTTACGCCAACGACATTATCCTTCTCGTCGATCCGGATGGCCGGGTCGTAGAGGCGAACGAACGCGCTGTGAGCGCATACGGGTATTCGTACGACGCACTCCTGGCCAGGAATGCGCGCGATCTTCGTCCGCCGAGCACGCGCGGCCGCGTGACCGACGATATGCGCCTGGTCCTCGAAAGTGGCGGGCGGTTGTTCGAGACGGTT
>MGOA01000114.1 GCA_001796965.1 Chloroflexi bacterium RBG_16_64_43 | reverse complement strand
CTACGTCTTCCAGAGCCGCGCCTTCGGCGGATTCTGGGGCTTCACTCTGTTGATGTCGGGCTTCGTCATCTGGATCCTGCAATGGGTGGCGCTCTCGGGCTGGCTGCTGGCGTACCTGGGCTTTGCCCCGCTCTTCCTCGGGTTAGGCGCCACTCTCGGCAGTACCGCGCTCTCGGCCGTCGGGGTGTGGTTCACCTCGGCTAACGGGATCATCATCACCAGCATCCTGAATGCGTTCCTGTCGATGGTCCTACTGGTGAGCGGCTTCAAGAATTACGTCAAGGTCCAATACGTGATGTTTTACGGGATCCTGGTCGCCTTTGCCACGACTCTGATCGTGCTCTTCACCACACCGGCTGCGGAATTCGTGGCGCGGCTGAACGCGTTTGCGGTGGCTTCGGGCGGCGTGCAGAACTTCTATCAGACCGCGAAGGATGCCGTGGTCGCGGCCGGGATCGACCTCAACCCGCCCTTCAGTTTGCTGGCCACGCTGCTGGTTGCCCCCATCGCCTGGACGAGCGTGCAGTGGGCCACCTACTCCGCCGAGCAGAACGGCGAAATCAAGGAGGCGCGCTCCTTCAAGAACCAGGTGTTCATCCTGGTGGGCTCGCTGATCGTCACCGGCATCCTGCTGGCCCTGCTGGGCTGGGCTTTCGAGCGCGTGGGCGGCACGGAGTTCGTTTACATCGCCGGCGCAGGTTACTGGTCGCTCATCCCCGAAGCCAACATCGCGGGGTTCAACCTGTGGCCCAACATCCTGGCCATCGCCCTCACCGCCAGCCCGCTGGTGGTGATCCTGATCGCCTTCGGCTACATCCTTAACTCGTTCCAGATCGTCAACAACTGCTACATCGGGGTCACGCGCATCATGGTGGCTATGTCGCTCGACCGGCTGCTGCCCGAGTGGTTCAGCAAGGTCAACGAGCGCTTCCACACGCCCGTCAATGCTCACCTGGCTTACTTCCTGGCCAGCATCCCGGTCATCCTGGCTTACAACTTGGTGGGCGGATGGATTGGCCTGACACTGGGTGTGACCTTCGCCTGCGGCTACGTGTTCGCGGCCAGCTCACTGGCCGGGGCGCTGCTGCCCTTCCGGGCCAAGGAAGTCTACGAGGCCTCGCCCGGAGCCAAGTACAAACTGGGCGGCGTTCCGTGGGTCACCATCCTGGGTGGCCTGGGCGCGGTGTTCGGCTTCGCCATGGTGTTTGCCTACCTGCTCGCGCCCCAGTTGGGAGTCCTCGGCAACTGGAACTTCGCCGACTTCCCACGCAACTTGTGGGCTCAAATCATCGCCATCGCGATCGTCGTGGTCTCGGCCGTCTGGTACTTTGCGGCCAAGGCGGCACAGAAGCGACGTGGTATCAACGTCGACTTCGCCTTCAAGGAGATCCCGCCCGAGTAAAGCGCGACCTATCCCCCGGGCGGGGGCGCATGCGCCCCCGCCCGGGTGGGCTGGACTTATCCATTCATTGTGCGCCTCGTTCCCTCCGCCTCACGCCGCAGGGCGGCGTGAGGCGGAGGCCGTCATCCCTGTCGCATCTCGTTAGGAGGTTTGCGTGAAAGAGCAAGCACGAGCCGTCGTCATCGGCGGCGGCATTATGGGTGTCAGCGTCGCGTACCATCTGGCCAAGCTGGGCTGGAAGGACGTGGTGCTGGTCGAGAAGGGCGAGATCGCCAGTGGCGAATCGGGTTGGGCCGCCGGGCTCGTCACTCAATTCCACACCTCACCCACCCTGATGCAGATCCGCAAGTACAGCATCGATCTGTTCAGCGAGTTTGGCATGGTCAAACACGTCGGCAGCCTGCGCGTGGCATCCAGCGAGCCGCAGTTCAACGAATTGCTGCGCAACGTAAGCCAGGCGCGCGCCATCGGGCTGGAGGTGGAAGTGACCTCGCCCGAGGAAACAGTCAAGTACTTCCCGGCCCTCTCCAAAGAGAGCCTGTACGGTGCGATCTACCTGCCGCGCGATGGGCATCTCGACCCCTACCTCACCACCACCGACCTCGCACGCCGCGCGCGCGAGCTGGGCGTGACGATTCACACCAACATGCGTGTCACCGGCTTCGAGCTTGGGCCGCAGGGCGAGGTGGCGCGGGTGATCACCGACAAAGGCGCCATCCGCACCGAGGTAGTGGTCAACGCGGCCGGCATGTGGGGCCCGCAGGTGGCGGCCATGGCTGGGTTGCACTTTCCCACGACGCCGGTCGATCACCAGCACATCACGCTCAAGGCCGTGCCGGGCAAGGAATTCCCCCACGACACGCCGTGTGTGCGCGATCCCGACAACCTGGTCTACCTGCGCGAGGAGGCGGGCGGTCTGGTGGTGGGTGGCTACGAACTCAACCCCTCGCCGCGGTGGGTCGACGGCCCGCCATGGGATCACGGCGGGGCGACACTGCCACCGGATTTCGACCGCTTCGAGCCGCTGCTGGAGGGCGTCATTCGGCGCATCCCGGTGCTAGAGCGGGCCGAGATCAAGGGCCTGACCTGTCATCCGGGGGCTTACACACCCGACAGCCGCCCGATGCTCGGGCCGATGCCCGGCGTGCGCGGGTACTGGTGCGCCGCTGGGCTTTCGCTACAGGGCTACGGCGGCGCGGGCGGCATGGGCAAGGTGTTGGCCGAGTGGATCATCGAGGGCGAACCCTCGCTGGATATCTTCTCCTTCCACGCCTGGCGTTTCGGCCGTTACTACGCCGATCCGGTGTACGCCGCCGAACGCACCCGCGAGGGTGTGAAGTACTACTACCTGCTGCGCTTCCCCAACGACGAGAACGAGTGGGCCCGCCCGCATCGTGTGAGCCCGTTGCACCACCGCATGCAGGAACTGGGCGCGGTCTTCGGTGAGAAGTTCGGCTGGGAGCGCGTCAACTACTTCCAGCCGGGCAAAGCCTGGCGCCGCATGGGCGCCGATCAGCGCGAGTGGGGCTGGAAGCGCCCGCCGTACTTCGGACGCGTCGCCGAAGAGCATCGCGCCGTACGCGAACGGGTAGGCCTTTTCGATATGTCGTCCTTCGGAAAGATCGAAGTGCGCGGCCCGGGTGCGCTGCCGCTGTTGCAGCGCCTGACGGACAGCCAGATGGACGTGCCCGAAGGGCGCGCCGTCTACACCCAGTTCCTCAACTCACGCGGCGGCGTGGAGGGCGATGTCACCATCACTCGTCTGGGCAAGGATCGCTTCCGCGTGGTGACCGGCTCCGGCTTCATCGGCAACGACTTGGGCCACCTGCGCCTCGGCCTGCGGCCGGGCGACCCCCCGGTGGAATTCCATGACGTGACCGAAGATTACGCAGTCATCGGACTGTGGGGTCCCAAAGCGCGCGAGGTGCTGCGCGCCGTTACCTCCAGCGACGTGTCGAATGAGGCCTTGCCCTACATGATGGCGCGCACGATCGACATCCGTGGCGCCAAGGTGCTGGCGCAGCGCATGACCTACGTCGGCGAGCTGGGCTGGGAGTTGTACGTTGAGGCCGCGCAGGCCGTGCAGGTGTGGGATGCGTTGATGGCTGCCGGCACGGCCTTCGGCATCGAGCCGGGCGGCTACAAAGTCCTCGATTCGCTGCGCCTGGAGAAGGGCTACCGCTACTACAGCATGGATGTGACCATGCTCGAGAATCCGTACGAGGCCGGGTTGGGATTCTGTGTGCGCCCGGGCAAGGGTGAGTTCGTCGGCCGCGAGGCGCTAGCCAAGATCAAGGAGAAGGGCCTCACCCAGAAGCTGTGCACACTGACCATCGGGGACGAGGACTATCTCACCATCTACGGCGGCGAGGCCGTGCTCTCCGGCGATAAAGTCGTGGGTCGCCTGCGCAGTGCCGGCTACGGCTTCACGGTGAAGAAAAACATTGCCTACGCGTATCTGCCGCTGTCGCTCTGCGCGCCCGGCACCGCGTTGCACGTTGAGGTCTTCGGCCAACACGTGGCGGCGCAGGTGGCCCCCGATGTGTTGCACGATCCGAAGGGCGAGCGGGTGCACGCCTAGCGAGATCTGCTGCGTTCGATGCAACGATCAAACAACGGCTGCTGTTCGGCCGTTGTTTGCGTTCTCATGCACTGGGCTATGCCTCGCGTCACATGGGACAGCCGCCAGAGGGCATAGCATGCCTTACGCATGCCCGCGCACGCGCGCTATGCGCGCGTCTGCCCACTGGGGGTAACTGCAGCGCAAGCGTCGGCGAGGGCGCATGCAGCCCCGTGGGCTCAGCCCTGCATCCGAAAACGAGTGGCGCTGGAGGGGAAATCCCGTTCGCGCCAGGCCAGAGCTTATCCACGTGCACCCGATAGATCAGCCCGCCTTCCAAGTGGAATGCGTACTTGGCGAAGTAGATGCCGTCAAGCTGCGCCTGCAAGCTTCTGTCATCCACCACTTCCGCTCGACCCTCGAGGATCACCACCTCGTCACCGCTTTCAAGATGGACCACGACTTGCGGATTCAGGTGCAGGTTGCGCGCCTTGCGTGACGCGGCATCCGTGGAGAAGAAGAAGGCCTCCTCCGCCCAGACGCCCCAAACCGGTGCGGCGTGCGGTCGTCCGTCGTGGCTGCTCGTCACGACCCAATAGTTGCGTGCGGCCTGCATTCGCCCGCCGACAAAATCCCACGGAAGGGTGCCCTCGCCAGAGGGCGCGGGCTGGATTCCGTAGGAGGCCGGGAGGCTGGGCCGGTCGGCACGCGGGGTGGCGAGGCGTCGCGCGGAGCTGGAGCTCATCGGGGACCTTCGACAAGAACAGGGCTGCTTAGGGAACCGCCGCTCACCCGGCCTGGTCCAATTCGCTGCGCACGGTCTCGTACAATGCCTCGGCGCGCAGCTCCTGCAACGTGTAGCACGGGCCCTTGAGGTGATCGGCCAGCGCGCGGGCCAGGCCCTGATCGAAGGCGGCGTGCTCCATGTTGACCACCACACTGCGGATGTGCGCCTCGCGCAGATCGTCTGCAAAGTGGTGGGCTTCCTCCAGCGGCGGCAGTGCGCCGAGCGAGACATTGGCCGCACCGTCGGTGAGCAGGATCATCAACGGCATCACTTCCGGATGCAGCACTTTCTCCTGGCGGAAGACTTTGAGCGCCAGCGCCAGCCCGGCCGAGAGCGGCGTCTTGCCGCCTACCGGAATGTCGGCCAGCGCTCGCGTGGCCAAGTGCGTGGAGTGAGTTGGCGGCAGCACCAAGTGGGCGCGGTCCTTCTGAAACACCACCAGGCCCACCCGATCGCGCCTCTGGTATGCGTCGGTCAGCAGCGAGAGAATGGCACCCTTGGTGGCGGACATGCGCTCGGCGACTGCCATCGACCAAGAGGCGTCCACCACGAAGAGTATCAGGTTGGCGGCGCGGCGAACTCGGACCTTGCGGTGGAAGTCGGAGGGATGCACCGCAAAGGCGACCTTCTCGCGCTCTTCGTGGCGCTCCACCTGGAAGGGCGCTGCGGCGCGCAGAGTGGCGTCGATGGCGAGATCGACCGCCTTTCCGGGCGTGGGCCGCGCCTGAACGTAGCGCCCGCGTTTCTGGCTGGTGTGCGTGCGCGAGCGGCGCCCAGCCTGGCGCCGTGTGAGGCGGTCGAGCGGGGTGGATAGGCGGCGCGGCGCAAAGGCCGAGCCCATCTTCACCTTCTGGCCGCCCTCCCACCACGGACGGTCCTCCGATTGGAGCGGAGGCTGGAGGGCTGGCTCGACCGGTGCCACCTGAGGCTGGCCTTCTTTGAGCGGGGCGTTCAGCTCATCTTTTTTTTTACGACGGTTGAGGCGGACGGGTCTTCGCTCAGGCGCGGGTCGGCCTCATCCTGCGACTGCATGTCCGCGTGGATTTGGTCGATGCGCTCCTCAAGGTTGTACAAGCTCATCTCGCTCTGCTGCAAGGGGCCCTTCTTCATGCGGTGAGGCAGTGCGAGCTCGGCCGCCACGGCGATGTCGTGGTCGGAGATGGCCTTGCGGCCATGCAGCGCCGCCTGGGCGCGGGCAGCCTTGAGGATGACCAGGTCTGCGCGGTGCCCATCCACCTGCAGCGAGGCCGTCAGACCGGCAATGGAAAGCAGGTCGCGGCTGGAGTAGGCGACGTGCTCCACCAATTCGCGCGCGCGTTCGATCTCGGCCGAGAGTTCGTTTTCCTTGGCGAGCCATTCGGCGCGGAAATTCTCGGGCGAACTCTCAAAAGCCAGGTTGCGTTCCATGATCGCCACCCGGTCGCGCGCGTCGATGATGCCGTGGACTTCGACGCACAGGGCAAAGCGGTCCAGAAGCTGCGGGCGCAGGTCCCCCTCCTCCGGGTTCATAGTGCCCACCAGGATGAATCGCGCCGGATGGGTGAACGAAATCCCCTCGCGCTCGACGATGTTCATGCCCATGGCCGCCGAATCCAGGAGAATATCGACCACGTGATCGTCGAGCAGGTTGACCTCGTCGATATAGAGCATGCCGCGGTTGGCCGAGGCCAACACGCCGGGCTCGAAGTAGCGCTCCCCTTTTTGGATCGCCCGCTCGATATCCAGCGTGCCCACGACCCGGTCCTCAGTGGCCGAGACTGGCAGGTTGACGAAGGAGGTGCGGCGCATGTCGTAGGGCAGCGGCCCGTTGGCATGCTCGCGCTCACGGCACTCGGTGCACCAGGTGGTCGGCCGGTCGGGGTCGCAACCGAAGCGGCAGTTGCGCACAACGCGCACCTCCGGCAGCAGCGCCGCCAAGGCACGCGCGGCGGTCGATTTGGCCGTACCGCGCTCGCCGCGGATTAACACCCCGCCGATGCGCGGATTGACCGCATTAAGCAGCAGCGCGCGTTTCATGCGCTCTTGGCCGACGATGGCCGTAAAGGGGAAAATCTGTGGCATGCCGTGACTCCACCTTAGATTATAACGCGCCGGAGTGCCTCTCCCCTCGCACAGAAGCCCTGCCCGCCCGTCAGCTGTGGAGAGCGGCCGCTTCGTGAAGTGAGCCGAGGCCCCGACCCGGCTGCCCCTCCTGCCACATCCAGCGGGCCGATCCCACCCTCCTTCGGCGGCGGTGTATGCGTTCTGCTGCGCCTCAATGGGCCTTCGGTTGCGGGGAATGTGGTTCGCCCGTATAATGAAAACATCTCGGAACCCGGAGTAAGTGAAGTTCATGTCGAGCCAACCCCCATCGTCGAGCCCGGAAGAGAACCCCACCCCTCCCGCTCGACCCGACAGTTCGATGGGCGATCTGCTTCAGCAGTCGGAAAGTGCAGATCAGCCCAAACGAGGCGATATCCGCAAGGGCGTCATTGCCCGCATCACGGCTAACGAAGTGCTGGTATCGATCGGCACCAAGTCGGAGGGCGTGATCCCGGCCAAGGAGCTCGAGAAGCTGGATGCCGCTGCGCGCGGCCTGCTCCACGAGGGCCAGGAGATCACCGTCTACGTGATCAACCCGGAAGACCACGCCGGCAACGTGTTGCTGTCGCTGGCGCGCGCCCAAGAGGAAACCGACTGGCACCAGGTGGAACAACTGATGGCGAGCCAGACGGTCTATGGCGGCCGGGTGGATGGCTTCAATAAGGGCGGTCTGATCGTCAAGGTAGGCAACTTGCGCGGGTTTGTACCCGCCTCGCAATTCAGCCTGAGCCGGCGCCACCGCAGCGAAGGGGAAACCCCCGAGCAGAAGTGGAGCAAGATGGTCGGCGAGCCGATCCACGTCAAAGTGATCGAGGTGGATCGCAGCCGCAACCGCCTGATCCTTTCCGAACGCGCCGCCGCCAAAGAGGCCCGCGAGAGCCAGAAGGAACGCCTGCTGAATGAGCTGCACGAGGGCGAAGAACACACGGGGCACGTCATCAGCCTGGCCAGTTTCGGCGCCTTTGTCGATTTAGGCGGGGCGGATGGGCTGGTGCATCTTTCGGAGATATCCTGGAAGCGCATCAACCACCCGTCGGAGGTGCTCAAGGTCGGGCAGAAGGTGCGCGTGCGCGTGCTCGGGGTCGATCGCGAGCGCAAGCGCATCAGCTTGTCGATGAAGGCCCTGGCGCAAGACCCATGGGCGGAAGTGCTCGGCGCGCTGCACGAAGGGCAGTTGGTCACCGCCACGGTCACCAAGCTGGCCAAGTTTGGGGCCTTCGCGCGCCTGGAGGGCCACGACGAAGTGGAGGGCCTGATCCACATCACCGAGTTGTCGGAGCAGCGCATCGAGCATCCGCGTGAGGTATTGCAGGAAGGCCAGACCCTCACCCTGCGGGTGGTCAAGGTCGACCCGCAAGCTCGGCGTATCGGGCTCAGCTTGAAGCGAGTGCAATCGGCCGACTACGCAGATATGGATTGGGAAGCCGCCATGCGCGACATGTCGACCGAGGAGGGCGAGGCACCTCCGCTCGCCGAGCCGCCTCCGCCTGCCGAGGCACTTCCTCCTGCCGAGGAACCTCCACCCGGCGAGCTCTCCGGCGGCGAGGCGTAGGGCCGCCCGCGTCACGCGCCGTTTCACCCGCCAAGGATTTCCAGCGAAGAATAGCCAGCGCCGACCCACGGCGCTGGTTTGTTTCAAGCTGCGCAACCCGGCCGGCCGGTGTGCCGTATATTGGTAAGAAGCTCCCGCCGGGCGTGCTCGACGCGGAAATCCACGGAGCTTCGTTCTGTATCCGGAGGTCTCCATGAAACCCTTTCTCGTCCTGACGGGGGCCTTGGCGGTCTTGGCCATGGCCTGCGCGGGGGTTACCGTCAACCTCCCCACCCTTCAAGAACTCGAAATCGGGCCCGTCCAAACCTACTCGATCGACGAGCCACTCCCGGCGGGCAGTGACCCTGTGGCGCTCACGCTATCGATGGGTGCCGGGCGCCTGGATGTGCGCGGAGGAGCGCAGGCTCTGGTCGAAGGCAGCGTCCGCTGCAATGTCCCCTCCTGGAAGCTGGTCGTCGACCGCTCGACCAACCAGATCGACATTCGCCAGGAAGCCCCCGAGGGCTACACAACGCCGACCGGCAGCTCCGTGACTAACGAGTGGGACGTCCGTCTAGGGGCGCATCCACTTGACCTGCATGTCAACGCGGGTGCATACCGCGGCACGCTCGATCTATCAGGGGTCCCGCTGCGCAGCCTGGAAGTGCTCGACGGCGCAAGCGAGTCGCAGGTGGTATTCTCCAGCCCTAACCCACAACGCATGGAGGAACTGGTCTATCGCACCGGAGCCTCGACGGTCGAGTTGCGCGGGCTGGGTTATGCACGCGCCAAGCAGATCACGTTCGTGTCGGGCGCGGGCACGTACACGCTGGATTTCACAGGCGAGGCGAGCGAGCCGACCACGGTATCCATTCGCTCCGGCGTGAGCACGGTGCGCCTGATCGTGCCGGCCAACGCCAACGCGCGGCTTTCGCTGGGTGGCGGACTGCGCGAGGTGTCTGCCTCCGGTGCCTGGATCGGCAGTGGGAACTTCTACAACGTTGTCGGCGATGGTATACAGCTTGAACTGAATGTGGACATGGGTGTGGGTCAGCTCATCCTTGAGACCCGATAGGCTCGCCCGCGATTGTTGGTCGCGGCGGCAAGCGGGTAGTGATGGTCGAGATCTGGCGAGACAAACCATGCGCTCGGTGAGCGTTCCGCAGGAGTGGGTCGCACAAGCGCGGGCGGGTGACCGGCAGGCCTTCACCTTGCTGGTCGAGGCCTACCAGGTGCCGGTCTACAACTTGTGCCGGCGCATGCTAGGCAACCCCGGCGAGGCTGAAGACGCGGCCCAAGAGACCTTCTGGCGGGCTTTCCAGGCCCTGGAGCGCTACGATCCGCAGCGACCGTTCGCCACCTGGCTGCTCTCGATCGCCGCCCATTACTGCATCGATTACTTGCGCCGGCAGCGGCTGGTGGCGCTCTCGCTCGAGGCGATGCCTGATTACCACGATGTGCCGGACCCGGCGCCCGGCCCGGAAAGTTCGGCCGAGGCCCACGAGCGGGAACGCCGGGTGGCGTCCATGCTGCAATCGCTCGACCCGCTCGATCGCGCCGCGATCGTCATGCGCTATTGGTATGACCTTTCGTACGAAGAAATGAGCGAGGCCCTTTCGCTCTCGGTCAGCGCGGTCAAGAGCCGCCTGCATCGCGCACGCCGCCAGTTAGCCGGCGTGTGGCCCGAGAGCCAGGCCAGCGGCCTTGCTCGAGGAGGAACACATGATGCCGCACCAGCCGTTTGAGGAGTGGCTGCTGGCCGTACACGATCTTTCGGCGGCAGAGGCGGCCAAGCTCGAATCGCATCTGCGCGAGTGCTCCTCCTGCCGCGCTCTGGCCACCGGTTGGGCCGAAGCCGAACGCCGGCTGGAGGCAGCGCCGCTGCTTGCGCCAACGGAGGGATTCGCCGAGCGCTGGCAAGCAACCCTCGTCGCGCGCGAGATCGCGCAGCGCCGCTGGCAGGCCTGGCTGGTGTTTGGCCTGTCTTTGGCCGGCGCCCTGGCGCTCGCCGTGCTTTTGGGCTGGCAGGTGCTCAGCTCGCTGCTCTCGCCGGCGCACGCGGCCGTCGGCCTGCTGCAGGTGATGGTGTGGGTGGCCGCCGCAGTGGCTGCGGCGCAGGAAGTCGGGCTGGTGCTGGTACGCAGCCTGGCGGCGCTCGTCCCGCCCGGGCTTTGGATTGCGCTTGTGGTGGGTGCTGCGGCACTCATTTCGCTGTGGCTGATCACGATGTCACGCTATGCGATTCAAGGAGTACGACAATGAAGACTCTCTTGCGAAGTGTATTGCTAGCATGTGTGTTGCTGCTCATGCTCCCCGGCCCGGCCCTGGCCGACGGCCCCGAGGATGGCAAGCTCATCTTCGGCGGTACCTACATCCTGGCCCAGGGTGAGACCCTGAACGGGGACCTGGTGGTGATCGGCGGCAGCGTGACCGTCGAGGAGGGTGCCCAGGTCAACGGCAACGTCGCCCTGGTGGGCGGCTCGGTCACCATCGACGGCACGGTCAACGGCGATGCCGTGGCGGTCGGTGGCACGCTCAGCCTGGGTCCAAAATCGGTGGTGACGCGCGACGTGGGCACCTTCGGCGCCATGCTCAACCGCGCCGAAGGATCACAGGTCGCCGGCCAAGTCACCTCCGGCGGCGGGTTCCAAATGCCCTTCACCCTGCCC
>MGOA01000113.1 GCA_001796965.1 Chloroflexi bacterium RBG_16_64_43 | reverse complement strand
CAGGTCTGCCACCAGGCGCGCGATGATGTCGGCGGCACTCGTATGCGAAAACTCGACGGTAAACGGATGGGTGATGACGACTTCCACGCCGAATCTCGCCAACAATGCAGCGCGTTCCTCGGGCGTCGTTAGGTAGAGCGTGGAAGAACGCCGGCCGAGGACGACCGAAGGGTGCGGGAAGAAGGTGAGCACAGTGGGTGTGCCCCCTTGGGCATGTGCCTCGGCCACCATGGAACGCACCAAGTGCTGGTGGCCGCGGTGGACACCGTCGAAAGAGCCCACGGCCAAGAAGGCCTTCTGCAACCGCACACCGTCAAGCGTTGGAAAGTGCTGCATCGAACCTCAAGTCTCGGTCAGGACCTTTCGCGGAAGCCAGTGGCGGCCCTCGCCATCGGCCTGGACGATGGCTACCAACTCCCCATCGGAGTTGATCGCCTGGGCTCGCCCCTGGGCATCGGCGGCTTCGATGGCCATGCCGCGCTGCACTTGGGCGATCTGTTCGGGGTTCAGTTCAAGCACCTGCCAGCCCTGCAAGACTGCCGTGGCTGGCAAGGCAATACTTGGCCAGGTGGGTGGGGTGAAGCGCGCCCGCAGCTCGTCCAGCGCGATGGCTTGATCGATCGTGAACGGCCCCAGGCGCAGGCGGCGCAGCGCCTCCAGATGTGCCGGCGACCCCAGGCGCTCGCCCAAATCGCGCGCAAGCGATCGCAAGTAGGTTCCGCGCGAGCAGCGCACCCGGATGTGGGCCTGCGGCGCCTCCCACCCTAGGAGCTCGATGCCGTAGATGCGGATCATGCGCGGCTCGAGATCGACCACCTCGCCCTTGCGCGCAAGCTCGTAAGCCTTGCGCCCCTCGATCTTGACCGCCGAGTACGCGGGAGGCGTCTGAAGCGATTCCCCCTCAAAGGAAGCCAATGCCCGAACGAGCGCATCACCCGTGAAGGCCACCGGTCCGGAGGCCGTAATCGGCCCGGCCGCATCGTAAGTGGAAGTGGATTGCCCGAAACGTACGACGGCCTCGTATTCCTTGTCGGATTCGAGGAGGTACTCGGCCAAACGGGTGGCTCCCCCGAGCAGAACTACCAGAACTCCGGAGGCCGACGGGTCGAGCGTGCCGGTGTGGCCAGCCTTGCGGATGTGCGTGCCGCGCCGAACCAGGTTGACCACATCGTGCGAGGTGGGGCCGACAGGCTTATCGACAACGAGTAGGGCAGGCCGAGGCACCAGCTAACCTCCGCCGGGCAGCGTGGGTGTGAGGCCGCGCAGCCACTCGCGGGTCGCGGCAATAACGCGCGCTTGCACATCCTCCAGCCCACCCTGCACGGTTGCGCCAGCCGCCGCCGGGTGGCCGCCCCCGCCAAAGAGCGCGGCCAGCGCGCTGACGTCCACCCCATTGCGCGCCCGCCAGCTAACTTTGGTCCGCTGCGGGTCTTGCTCGACGAGAACGACGGCCATGGCTGTCCCTTCGATGGTGGACAGGATGTTGATCAGGTCCGCGTCGTCACGCCCAGGGTATCCGGCTGCAGCGCGGTCGGCAAGGCTGAGCGAGGTCCACACCAGCGCGTCCTCGCGCTGCAGGCGGGCCAGCCCGGCTGCCCAGTAGCGCGTGGCCGCGAAGCTGCGTCGGTGCAGGCTGGCTTCGACAATAGCAGGCAGATTGGCCCCGGCCTCCATCAAGCGGCGCGTGGTGGCCATCGTGCGCAGGCCCACGTTGGAGGTTCGGAAGCCGAGCGTATCGCTGACCACGCCCGCCAAGAGACAGGTGGCGGCCTGCGGGGATAACGCCAGCCCCAGCCCCTCAGCGAGTTCGGACACCACTTCGGCCGTCGCCGAAGACTCGGCATCCACCAAGTTGACCTCGGCGAAGAGCGTGTTGGTCACATGGTGGTCGATGTTAACCGTTGCGGGGAAGGGCAGTGGCGTGGCGAATTCACCGATGCGATTGGCGTCCGAGCAGTCGAGCAGTACGCACACATCGGCCGCGGCCGGCAGCTTGTCCGACACCGTCTCGCTTCCCGGAAGGTAGCGGTATGAGGCCGGTACGCCGTCGCGGCTTACGGCGCTCACGCGCCGCCCCGCCGCCTGAAGCATCCAGGACATCCCCAGCAGAGACCCGAGTGCGTCGCCGTCGGGGCGTTCGTGCGTCAACAGTAGGATGTGGCCGGCCTCGCGCAGCGCGCGCCGCGCGCGTTCGACGGAACTCTTATCCATTCTTCTCCGCGGGGCGCGTGCCTTGGCCAGCATCCTTCAGCTGGTCGATCAGACTCTCCAACCGCTCTGCGCGTTCCGGCGTGGGGTCCCAGTGGAACCGCACTTGTGGGAATGTGCGCAGCGGGATGCGCGCTGCAAGTTCATGGCGCACATGGCCGCGCGCGCCTTCCAGGGCCTTGAGCATCTCCTCCCGCCGGTCTTCATTCGCCTCGACCGCGCTCACGTACACGTCGGCGAAGGCGAATTCTCGATCCACCCGCACATCGGTGACCGACAGTCCCTGGAACCGAGGATCCGCCAGGTCGCGCAGCATGAGGTCGGCGATCTCCTGGCGGATGCGTTCGGCCAGGCGCAGAGCGCGGGCAACGCTTGGCATCGGCCTAAACCGTTTCCATCACAATGCATTCCAGAACGTCGCCCGCCTGGAAGCCTTCGAATCCCTTGACGGCCACGCCGCACTCGAACCCCTGGCGGATTTCGCGAACGTCGTCCTTCTCGTGGCGCAGGGAGGCGATCTCGCCCTCGAACAACTTCTGGCCGCCGCGCATCACGCGAATTCGCGCATTGCGGCGCAGCTCGCCCTCGCGGACGGCGCAGCCTGCGACCTTCCCCATGCGCGACGTGGAGAAGATGGCGCGCACATCGGCCCGCCCGATCACCACTTCCCGCTTCTCCGGCCCCAGCAGGCCCTTGAGTGCCTTCTCCACGTCCTCCATCAGCCGGTAGATGATGTCGTACTGGCGGATGGAGACGTGTTCGCTTTCGGCGGCGCGCTGGGCGGCATGGTCCACCAGGACGTTGAACCCGATGACGATCGCGCTGGAGGCCGAGGCCAGCATGACGTCGTTTTCGGTGATGTTGCCGGTTTCTGCGTAGAGCAGGTTGACTTTGAGGTCCGCATTCCCGAGTTGGGTGAGCGAGGAGACGATCGGCTCGAGCGATCCCTGCACATCGGCCTTGAGGATCAAGTTAAGTTCCTTGACCTCACCGGCCTGGAATTTGGCGAATACCTGTTCCAGGCTCAGCGCCTTCTTGGGCAGGTTCAGCGCTTCGCGCGCGGAGAGCTTGCGCTGTGAGGCCAGCGTGCGCGCTTCGCGGTCGCTGGGCAGGACCTCGATTACGTCGCCGGCTTGCGGTAAATCCCCCAAACCGAGGACGGTTGCGGGCATCGAGGGCGTGGCCTCCTGAATAGGCTGACCGCGGAAGTCGTACATCGCGCGGATCTTCCCGTGCGCGGTCCCGGCGACGAGTACGTCGCCGACATGAACCGTGCCGTTCTGGACCAGCAGAGTGGAGATCGGCCCCTTGGCGCGGTCGAGTTCCGCCTCGATGACGCTGCCGATGACCCGCCCGGCCGGGTTGGCCAGGATGCGCGTGTTGTCGGCGGTGAGCACGATGGCCTCGAGCAAGTCATCGATGCCGCTGCGCTTCTTGGCGGACACTGGTACGACCATGGTGTCGCCGCCCCAGTCGTCCGGCGTCAAGCCGAGTTCCGCCAGTTGCTGCTTCACCCGATCGGGGTTGGCGTTCGACTTGTCGACCTTGTTGAGGGCCACCACGATCGGCACACCCGCTGCCTTGGCGTGGGCATAGGCCTCGCGCGTTTGAGGCATCACGCCGTCATCGGCGGCTACCACCAGGATGACGATGTCGGTCACCTGTGCTCCGCGGGCGCGCATGGCGGTGAAGGCAGCGTGGCCGGGCGTGTCGAGGAACGTGATCAGGCGCTCCTTATGCTGCACCTGGTAGGCGCCGATGTGCTGGGTGATGCCGCCCGCCTCGCCGCCGGCTACGTCTGTGCTGCGAATCGCGTCCAGCAGGGAGGTCTTGCCGTGGTCGACGTGACCGAGAATCGTCACCACCGGCGGCCTCGGGGTGAACTTGCTTGCGTCCTCCGCTTCCATGGCGCGACGCCAGGCCGGGGCTTCGGCCTCAGCGGCTGGCGCCTCGAGCTCGTCCTTATGCAGGTGCGCTTCATAACCCAATTCCTGGGTTATGACCGCCGCCGTATCGAAATCGATCTGCTGGTTGATGTTCGCCATCACGCCATTGGCCATGAGCTGCTTGATCACTTCGATCGGGCTGACGTGGATCAGCTCGGCCAAATGGCGAACGGTGAGCGTTTCCGGGAGTTCCACCACTTTATGTCCGTTGTCGCTCATCCCATTCCTCCTCTTAGGACCGCGTTCGTCCGGCGTCCGCGAGGACCGGTGGGAGCTCCCGCGCCTGAGGCGTCCTGGCTTATGGCATGACCCGGCTCACTTTCGGTGCGCCCCGAACCGCGCACGTGTGTGGCGGGCGGGGCAGCCTGGGTTGCGCTGGGGACGGTCTCATGGTCATCGCAGGCGCTCACGTGCCGCGCGCGGTATCACTTTCTTCCACGGGAAAAGAAGCCAGGATCGCCCGCATGCGTTCGCGGTCGTCCGCGGTCAATTCCGTTCGCAGAGCCGGCGCAAGCGCGCCAGCAAGTGCGCGCTCCCAACACGAGCGCCGGTCATGAAGATAGGCGCCCCGGCCGGGGGCCTTGCCCGTCGGGTCAAGCTGTAGCCCCTGAGGCGATCGCACCACCCGCATCAAAGTCCGCTTGGGCAGCACCTCGCGGCAGCCGACGCACGTCCGCTGGGCGACGTGTTTCGTGCGAGGCCCGCCTTTGCGCCGTGTGCTCATGAGGTCCGACGGGCGGCGCTCGCCGCCAGCCTATTCCTCCGGAGCATCCCATTCGCGCAGGCGGCTGGCCTTGCGCGTGCGATGGGCCACGGTCACTCCCAAGTCCGGATCCAAGACAAGGGTGACTTGCTTCTTCTTCTTGCCCTTCTTCTTCTTGCCCGTGCCGCCCTCTTCTTCCTCGGCTTCCTCTTCAACAACAGCCTCGCCGGCAGGCAAGGTCCCGGGTAGGGCGGGGGCCTCTCCGGCCTCCGTCGATACAGCCACACCCTCGGCGGGTGCAGCCTCCGCTCCAGCAACGAGTTCCGCCTCCGGCGCACCTGCTGCAACGGCCGGAGCCTCCGCCGCAACCTCGACCGCGACGGGCTCTGGCTCAACCACCTTAGCCGAAAGGATCGCAGCTTGCAGCCGTGAGCGCAAATCCTCCAGGCTGCGGGCGCCGACTTCGGGAAGCGCCAAAATTGAATCCGGGTCGAGCGTCAGTTGCTCGAAAGCCTGGGCGATGTTGGTCAGGCCGGCCGCTGTCAGCGCGGTCACCAGCGGTTCGTCGAGGCCAACCTCGCTCAGGGGGATCTCGTACGCCGGCTGCGGGATGTTCTTGCGGATCTCGGCCAGTCGCCGTGCCTGGGCTTTGCGCCGGCTTTCGCGCTGTTGCGAGAGGGCCGACTCAACCAAACTAACCAACTGCTCCATGGCTTGGTAATCTTCAGGCGGCAGCGGGCGGCCCTCGGCCTTCTTGGCCAAGGCCTCGCTCACTGGCTTTACCAGCTCCGCGTGCTGTTCGGCGAGTTCGGCCAGACCGGGTTCGCTGGTCAGTTTGGCCAATGCGTCGGAGGTGGCTTCCGGGATGCTTTTGATGTCGATCCGCCATCCAGTCAGCTTCGCCCCCAGCCGCGCGTTGACTCCCTCGCGGCCGATGGCCAGGCTCAGTTGGTCTTCGGACACGACGACCAGGGCGGTCTTGCCACGCTGCGGGTCGTCATCCAGGTACACCCCGGCTACGCGCGCCGGGCTGAGCGCTTTGGCAATGAAGGCCGCTGGGTCCGGGTTCCACTCAATGACATCGATCTTCTCGTCGTGCAACTCGCGCACGATGGCCTGGATTCGCCCACCGCGCATGCCCACGCATGCACCCACCGGGTCGAGGTTCGCTTGCAGCGAAGTTACCGCCACCTTCGAGCGGATGCCCGGTTCACGAGCGATGCCTTTGATCTCCACCATGCCCTGGTAGATCTCGGGGACTTCCGATTCCAGCAGGCGCCGCAACATGCTGCGATCGGCGCGCGAGAGTGTGATCTGCGGCCCGCGCGGCGTGCGCGAGACATCCAGGAGATACGCGCGGATGCGGTCTCGCGGGCGATAGCGTTCAGTGGGCAATTGCTCTCGCTTGGGGAGCACCGCTTCGGCGCGCCCCAGTGTGACGGTCACCGCCTGCGCGCCCACTGCCTGGATTGTCCCGTGGACGATCTCGCCCTTGCGCGCCGACCACTCGTCGAATTGCTTGTCGCGCTCGGCGTCGCGCAGCCGTTGGTGGACAATCTGCTTCGCAGTTTGCGTGGCAATACGCCCGAAATCCTTGGGCGTGCTCTCCACCAGGATCAGCCCGCCCAACTCGGCATTTGGGTCCACCAACTGCGCATTGGTCAGGGTGACCTCGGTGCGTTCATCCTGAACGTCTTCGACGATTTCCTTCTCGGCGAAGATCTGGATCGTGCCTTTGGCCAGGTCGACCTTGGCTTCCACTTGTTGTGCATTGGAGGCATTGACCGCGCGGCGATAGGCGTTGACCAGCGCTGTCTCCAGCACCGACAGCACCACCTCGCGAGGCAGGCCGTAATGCTCCAGCACCTCGTTGAAGGCCAAGATGAACTCGCTTTTCATTGTTCTTTCTTTCTCCGTCCAGAGGCGAATGGCCGCCTATTACGCAGAAAAGTGGGGGACACCCACTTTTCTGAAACCGACGACCTCAACCGAGAGAAACCTATGGAGATTTTAGCACATTCGCGGCTCCCCAGCAAGA
>MGOA01000112.1:12253-13655 GCA_001796965.1 Chloroflexi bacterium RBG_16_64_43 | reverse complement strand
CCCCAGTCGGCCAGCCCTTGCCCCAGCGCTCCCACGCCGCCCGGGAAGATGAGAGCCGTCGAAGCGGTGATGCACGCCATTCCGGCACCCAGCCAGAATCCAGGAGTGAGGGCCGCCTGCCTCAGCTGCTGCCAGGCGCGCGAGTGAGCGGCCGCAACTCGCCAGCGCCCGGCCAACAGGTGCTCCGCCCCCGAAGACGCCAGCACGACCAGAAGGCCGCCCAGCCCGATCGGACCCGCGGCGATCATCCACCCCATCACGCTTCCGGCCAGCCACGGACGGTTTTCCAGCTGCTGGTCGTAAAGCAGCACAACGAGCAACCCGAATCCGAGGCCACCCAAGATCGCGCCGTCGGCCGTTCGCGAAAGGGCGACCGAGGCAGGTGAAAGGGCCAGCAAGAAGGCAGCCCCCAGGCTCAGGGTCGGCCCGAGTCTCTTGCGCAGGATGAGCGGTGAGCATGCCAGCAGCACGCCGGCAATGGCGGGCAGAAACCGCGCGCTGGCGGTTGACGCTCCGGCGATCGAGAAGACCAAGGCCGTGAGCGCGGCATGGGCCGCGCTGTCGGCGAGCCCCGACACCGCAGGCCGGCGCACGGCAAGATCGAGCGCAGCGAACCCGTGGCGGGCCTCGAGGTCGGCGAGCAACGGCATGGAGAGTGCCGGCAAACGCAATGCGATGGCCACAGCGATGACCAAGGCAAAGAGCCACGGGAAGTTCGCATGAACCTGCCGATCCAATCGTTCGGCCAACGTCATGGGCTCACCTCCGGCAGCGGCAGAACCGGCTGCACACCCGTTTGCGCCTCGCCGAGGTCAACCGCAAATACGCTCACGCTCTCACTATGATAGATCTCGCGCAGGTGCTCTTGAAACTTGGCGAACCCCGCGGTCCCGTAGGTCAGGCGTTCGAGGTCGCCGAAATAGACGTAGCCAATGCCATAGCGCTCGAGGATAGTCCGCGCTTCATCCCAATTGGTCGTGCGGTACAGCGACTCGATATCCGCCTCGCGCGAACCCACCTCTGTGTAGCCTCCGCGCCACTGACCCTCGTGGCCCGGCCACCCGAGAACCGTCGGGATTCCGGTCGCGGTCGAGACGCGCGCATAGTACGAATACTGACCGCCCACGGCCTCCGCCATCGGGCCCTCATGGATGTTCGCATCAACCCAGGCGATAGCCGCTGCGTCTTCGGGCGACTCGAATTGCAGATGCGCCGACGCGTCGAGGGTGGCGCCTCCATACGGATGGAAGCCGGCGGTCTTGGTCCATACGGCGAGCGGCGTGTAGACGAAACCCGCGACAAGCAGGATCGCCGCCAGGCCGCCCATCACCGGGCGGACCACCGCCACCGCACTCGCGCTAGTTCTATTGGAGCCCCCCTCTGACGGCGACCGATCCGGCCG
>MGOA01000112.1:0-12241 GCA_001796965.1 Chloroflexi bacterium RBG_16_64_43 | reverse complement strand
CCGGGTGGCTCGCCAAAGATGAACCATCGCGTAGGTGCCGGCCACAGACCAGAACGTCCAGCTCTGGAAGTAGAACTTGAAGATGGTATTCATGCGCACGCCGAACTGATCGCGCAGGTAAAGGAACTCGGGGATGAGAACCAGCAGCGCCCCGGCTCCGCCAAGGAGGAGAACGAATTCTTTGGGGACGAAGGCCTCGTCCAGCGTGTTGCCCGAGGCTTCTTCTTTGGAAGTGGAGGGCCGGCGAAGGAGTAACGCCGCGATCACGGCGATGAGTCCGCCAAGGAGAAGCGCCGTCCCTGGCTGCAGGAGACGCCGGCGCAAAACAACGCCGATTGCCTCGCGAATCGAGTAGGGCTGTATGTACTCTGTCGCGAGGACCTGGACCTCGGGGGCGCTCAACAGCAGCCCTCCGATGAGGAATGAGATGCTAAAGAGACCCAGCACGGCGCCTACCCCGACGATCGCCCCTCGCCGCCAGTCCGGAACAACCTCGCCCGCAAGCACCGCGACCACCAGCCACCCTGCCAGCGGAACTAATAGCGGCGCAAACATGACCAAGAACTGCTGGGCTTTGGTGACGAAAATCAGATTCGGTAGGATGCCTCCGGCCTGGGAGGCGAAACCGATGTAGAACGGACTGTAGGCCGCCAACCCCACTCCGATGAGCGCGCCCCAGCGCAACCCCAGAGCTTTGAGATCGGCACGACTTGCAGCGCGCCGCCACCCCAGCCAAGTGGCGCCCAGGCAGACAGCCAGATAAATGGGAAAGTCCCACGTATTGAGGAAGGCCAACCCGCCGATGAGCACTCCCGCGATCACGATCAACGGCCAAGGCATCGCCCACTCGGCGCCAGCGCCCGCGTCGTTGCGGCGCGCATGGATCACACTGAGCATGAGTTCGAGCGCCAACCCGATCACAGCCAGCCCGAAGGGCAGCGCCAGTATGTGCGGGTGAAGATCGCCCAGAACGAAGGAGAAGGCCGGGAATTCATCAATAGGCTGCAGGCCGATACTTCGCCCGCCGAGGTCCAAGTCGTTTATCACTCGCGAGGCGCGCCACCACCACCAGAAGCGAAACTGAAGCGGGTCGATGGAGGCCGGCCCACTGGGCGCGTCGGCCAGTTCGAGAATACCAAGCCAACGCCAGAACGCACCCGTCCCCCACCCCACTCCAAGAGCCCGCACCACCTCCAGCGCGCCGGCCAGGTTTCCCACAAGCAATAGCGTAAGCGGCGCGAGGAGCGAAGTGGAGCGAAAACCAACTCGCTCGCGGGAGTTCCCGCCGCGCAACGAAAGCAAATTGCGCAATAGCCCAGCACTCGCTTGCGCCGCCATCCCGAACCAGGAGGCGACGGCCAGATTGAAAGCAATGCCACCCGCAACCGCCGCCAGTTTGGCAAGCATCCCCACCAGGATGTAGCCGAAGTGGTAGTACGAGATGGCATAACCCGAAAGCCACGGATCATTCGGCGGGAAGCTGGAGGACTTGAGCACCGCATTGATGAAGGCCAACTCCATCGGCTTTTCGGTGCCGGTTGCCTCCGGGTTGTGCATGCGGACAATCGCCCACCCTGTGAACGCAATCAGGAAAAGAACCTCTTGCCCGAGCAGCGGGCCGCGCAGCCGGCGAAGCTCGGCCCACGGATTGCGTCCGTCGCTCCGTGCCCACCACAGTCCCACGGCGAGAACGATGAGCAAGGCCAGCCAGGCCGAACTCGGAGAATTCGTCCACGCGCCGAGCACCGCGCCAATCCAGAACACGAAACCCACCAGCAGCAAGCCAACCGGCCGGGCGAATGCCAGCCCGCGGTCGGGCGACCGGCGGAACACACCGTGGACGAGCGGCCAAGCCGCGGCCTGGATCAGGAACAGCGCGATCCACCAGCGCAGAATACTGGCTCCCGCGATCAGCGCACTCACGCGGCAATCCCTTCGGGTCGGCGCCCAGGTTTCAACTTACGACGCATGGGCCACTTCATAGATAACGGTCTCGCCGGCAGAATACACGCGGCGCAACAAGCCATTCTGAGTCATCCGTTCGAACTTGGCCAGCCCTTCTTCGGGGTAGTAAGCGCGCTCAAGCTGACCGACGACGATGTAAGCGACCTCATATCGGGCGAGGAAGCTCGCGGCTTGTGCCTCGTCCGGCGTAGCGTAGAAGTCGCCGATCTCGCGCACTCGATCCTCGACCCAGAGCGTCGAGACGATTCCGCGTTGTTGTCGCTGGTGCCAATTCCATCCGACCACGCCCGGTAGACCCGTGTATATCGTGAAGCGCGAGCCCCAGTGATACTCGACGGTGTTGGCTTCAACGATCACCGGCGAACCGTCAACGTTTTCCTGCATCCAGCGGATCGCGTCATAGTCCTCGCGCAGCGAGAAGTCCTTGCCGCGGTCCGCGTAGCCGGCATAGGCCATAAAGGTCATACCGTCCAAGGTGCGCGGGGCCCCAAGTGCCATCCGGTCTTGAATCTTCGAAAGGCCGGCTTTGTAGGTGTAATACCCGGCCCCCAACACCAGAAGCACGAGGGCCGCCTGCCACAACCCGCGCAACCGACGGCCCTCTCGTTTGAGCGCATCCATGCCGTAGGCTAACGCGGGCCCTGCGGCCACACCCAAGAGCAGCCACACTTGCAGGTAGAACTTGAACACTGTGTTCATCCGGCTGACGTCGCCCTTCAGCACAATCACCTCGACCAAAGCAGTCAAAGCGAGGCCGACCGATGCGAGAACCAGAATCGCGCGCGTGGCCGCGTTCTGTTCCCTGCGCAGGGCCAACAATCCTGCCCAGACCAGGAGCGGGAGCGCCAGGCTGAGCGCTTGATACCCGGAGAGGTAGAGCAGTGTGACGGCGGCGGTCGCCAGCACGCCGATGACTAGCAACCCGATCAGTGTGGCGCCGGGATGCGCGCCGCCGAACCGCGAGAGCGGGGTGCGAGCCATCCACTCCCGAGTCTGCCAGATCATGAACGACACGAGCACAAACAAGAAGAGGCCATGAACGATTAGATAGGAGTCGAGAGGCGTCTGGGAGCCGTGCCATACCTCCACCGCCGTGTAGCTTTGCACGTTCCACTGGGAGTAGGGCTGATAAAGAACAAACGCCAGGACCACAGTCAGAGTCGTCTGCGCCAGACCGCGGATCACAACTTGCGCACCGTCTCCCGAGGCTTTGGATTCCTGCCACGATTGCCAGTTGCCGTACCCCACGGCCAGCATGATCAACCCAAGCTGAACTGGAAAATCCCAAGTGTTGGTCGGGCGCAATGCACCGGCGGCGAGCACACCCACGAACATCACCGGCAGGAATTCGCGCCACTTCTCCGCCGTGCGGGGGCGTAAGACGAGGGCCAGGGCTGCGCCTAAAACAAGGAGAGTGATCGGCATGGCGATCATGTGCGCATGGAGATCGCCATAGAGGAACGTGAAGAAGGGGAACTCAGTGATCGGCTCCGCCTCCAGAGGGATGCCCGCCGCATCCAAGGCCACCGGAATGGCCCGTGACGGCAGCCAGTACCAGTCGCCGGTGCTGTACGGCAGCGACGCTTGCCCGATCAGCACCCGCCAGCCACCCCACAGCCCGTGGATCACATTGGTCAGACCGAACAGCATGTTGCGCGGAATGCCGATCGTGCTCGCACTGAGCATGCCCCGCCACAACAGGCGCACTTCGCCCAGGTTGCCGAGCAGCACCAGCCCGACCGCGGTTGCCGCACCCGCGATCCACGGGGAGAGGCCCGGTCGGCCCTCGCGCCGCATGTGGGTCCCCAGTGACCATGCCAGGCCGAATCCCGCGCTGCCCAACAACGCGAACAACGTTGGCAGAGTCAGGTTGTATGCGAACGACGGCACGATCCCCAGAAGCTTGATCGGGATTGCCACAACGACGAACCCATAGTAGTAGTAGTTGAGGTACCCGCCGGCGAACCACGGGTCAAACGGCGGGAAGGAGGTGCTGCGAATCACTGCGTTGAGGTACGAGAAATCCATCGGCTTCTCACCGCCGAAAGCCGGGTGCCAAAGATCCCCGTTGCCAAGGCGGAGGAGCAGATCGAAAAGGAACAGCGCGAGGAAGACCCCCTCCATGACAAGCCACGTGCGCCAGTGATCGCGCAGCGCGCTCATCCACTTGCGCCGCTGGAGAAGGACGAGCGCGAGGCCGGCTGCGACCAAACCCAGCCACAAACCGGCGAGAGTGACGCGGACAAACGGGACCCGCAGGCTGGCAAGCATCCAGGCCATCCAGGTGACCAGCAGCCAGCCGCCGATCTTGGCCAACGAGTAGCCCATATCCGGCAGGCCGCGCAGAGCGATAGATGCGAGGGGCAGGAAGGCCCAGCCCGTGATGACCACCCATGCCCACCAGGCGGTGACTCCCAGAAGCGGGAAGCGGTTGAGCAGGCTCTCACGCGAGAACATGTCGGACCAGGTTCCTCCTGACCGCTGTTCGGCCAGGCGTTCGGGTGGCAGGAGAAGCTGGGTATCGGCCTGCCCCGGGTTACGTGGATCGGCCTGCACCACCATGGTGAGATCTACGGCTTCGAGGACTTCCCTAACCTGCCGAATGCTAAAGTCGGGGCGCTTGCGAAAGATCCACACGGGCGCATGATCGTAAACGCTGAATGCCTCTTCTGCCGCCAACAGATTGTCGTTGTCGACCGGCAGCGTGGGCGCATGACCCCAGGCCGCGCTGCCAGCAACGTCCGATACATAGAGCGGCCCCAGGCGTAGGGGGGAACTAAACTCTGCCGCCAGCTCGAATCCCAATCGTCCATCGAAAAGGGCGCGGTAGTATTCCACCGTGAGCGGGTAGGAACGCGGCAGGCGTGTCGGAGTCCACACCCCGCGCTGACTGGGCAGGAAGAGATAGTCCGCCTGGTTGAGGACTTGCAGGAACATATCCAGCTTGTGGGCGTCGTCAGGCCAGCGGTTCTCCACCATCAGCCCGGCGTAAAGCCCGCCAAACGCATCCCGCCCTTCGATGCGCAGGGGCAATCCCTCATCCCAGCCTTCGTTGGCGACGGCCGCCCCCGAGACCGTCACCACACGGCCGGGCGTGGTCGAGAGAACCAGGTAGTAGGTGGTGTCCGCATTGACGATCGCCGGCCCGAATGAGACTTCGACGGATTGACCGCGGGCATCGCCGGCGACGGCAGGCACAGGGAGGTGGGCGGTGGCGAGGGGCGCCGAACCATCGGGAGATGCGGAGAGGACTATCTCCACTGTGGTTGCGCCCGCGCCGGCCGAGTCCGCTCGAACGTGAGGCATGAGAATGGACTTGGTCTGGCCCGTGACGCGCGGCATGAACTGAATGACATTTGGTGCGAGGCTGCCGTCGACCGACCCGAACGGCAACGCCAATGGTTCGTTGTGGTCCCCCTGCGAGGAGGACAAGACCAGGTTGACCGGTCCCGGAATATTCTGATAAATCCAGTGCGAGGCCTGAATGCGCGTGTTGTCCGCGCGATAGATGCCGGTGAAGCTCCAGGCCCAGGCCAGCGTGCCCCCGATTACAACCGTGATCACCGCCGCCGCACCGATCTGGGCAAGTTTCGCTCGCGGCATGGGGTTCCATGCCGGCCCCTCCCCCGCGTTGCGGCTCCGCCGCCAGAGCCACATCAGCAGCCACGCGGCGAAAAGGGCCATGAAGGGATAGATCGGCAGGAAGTAGCGGATGGACTTGACGAAGCGCGTGCTCATGAAGAGGAAGTAGCCGCCGGCCCACGTGAGCGGCAGGATGTGCGCCGCCCACTCGCGATACCTTAGCGTGCGCCAGAAAGCGAGGGCAAGGCCCGTCCAGGCTGCCAGCCCGAGCGGCAAGCCAAGCCCCCACAGCACCATGTTGACCCAAGGGAACACCACGGCCGGACGATTGGTCCACTGCTCACCCGGCGGCCCGCCGCCGATGCCTCGCGACTCGTTACTGGCCACGGCCATGCTGTCGGTCCAATCGCTGTTGAAGTGCAGCGTCAGCAAGGTCGTATCGCCGCTCGTGGCGCGGAACGACATCGGCTGCGTGAGGCGAAACACGATGAGCGACAAGGCGCCAGCCAGCATCAGGCGGGCCAGCAGGCCGGCCGCCTCGGTCAAGCGCAGCGTGCGCATGCGTCCCTCGCGCGTCAACGCCACCACCCCGGCCACGACGACCTCGAGCGCGAGTAGGGCCAGGTTGATGCGCGAGGCCACCGCCATGCCAAAAGCGATCCCGAACAATGCGTACCAAACCCAATCCCAGGCAACGAACGTGCGGCGCGCCATGGGCTCGGCGGCTCGAACGGCGAAATACATGGCAGCAGTCGAGAACAGCAGCGCGAAATTGTCGGAGGTCATGAAGTGCGACTGCTGGATCTGCATCACCGCCAGTGCGCTGAGCGCGGCGGCCAAGAGGCCCACTCGCCGGCCATAAAGCCGCGCGCCGATGAGGAAGATGAAGAGCAACCCCAGCGTGTCGGCCAGCGCCGAGAGCGAACGCCCCCATAGACGCAGATCGCGGTAGCCGGAATTGCCGGACCATTCCGCTGTCACGCGCACAAGGATGATGGGCCACTGACCCCAGCGCATCCGGTTGTCGGGTCCGAGTTGGGTGGGATTGCCTTGCACGTCGTACTTCTGGTACGGGCTGAGCGGAGAGAGGCGAGTGTTGATGTATTCCGAAAACGACGCGGGCATGCTCAGGCTGGAAAGGGTACTGGTCAACCCGTATTCGTCGGGGTGAAGATCAGCATCTTGGTTCCAGTTCGACCAACTGAATCGAAAGGCCACCCCGATCAGGATGAGGCCAAGCAGCAGCGTCTCAAAAGCGGCGCCCCAGCGCCTTCCCCGCCCGTGGAGTTCCCCCGCACCGACCAGGTGCGTCGCCTCGGCCTGGGCATCGCCTGGCGGCGGCAAGATGGGTGTGCGTCCCTCAGGTTCGAATTGGGTTGGGATCGTCATAGGTCGCTGGCCAATTTGCCTTTGCCCTCGCTGAGTCGATGCCCGCGGCAATCTCGCTGTTGACGAACCGTGCTGTGCGGATGACGCCCGGCTCGCCGCGACTGAGGCGCTGCAACGCCCAGCCCCCAGCATTTGCCCGCCTACGGCACGTGCGCTCCCGGCACGAAGTAGAACAAGAAATCGTGGTCCGGAATGCGCGAAGTATACCGGTCTACCCGTCCGGAGGGGAATCGCGACTCCAAGAGCTGAAGCGTCTCTTGGTCGTCGCGGTGGAAGACAACCAGCAGGGGTTGATCGGCCGGGTCGAGGCCGGCCAAGGCCTCCAAGGTGATCGCGTAGTCGCGCGCCGGATCGCCCGCATACATCCCCACCAACCGAGTATCGGCCCAGAAAATGTGTGGCACGACGTACGCTTCTTCGTAGCGGCCCACCGAGTGAGCAAAATCGCTAATCAAGCCACCGATCTCGGATGCGTTTTGGGCTGCATGGCGGTATTGCTTGACATAGCGAACGAAAGTGACCTGGATGTTCTGGGCCAGCGAGGCTGCCAGCGCCAGAGCGAGAAGTGCACCGGCCGCCCAGCCAAACGATCGGCGGTGGTAGTGCCGGCGCAAAGAATCGAGCAGGACGAAGACCGCAAATGCCGGCAACAAGAAGACAAACGGTACGGCTCCCGACGAGCGATTCAGGGCAGGGTTCTCTACCGGAAAAGCGATGGCAAGTGTCGAGGGCAGAAGCAGCATGGGGATCGCCAGCATCACCACCAGGTCCTCCCACTTCCGCCGGCGCACATACCGAGCGAGCAGAAACAACACGCCGAATGCGAAAAGGACTGCGCTCACTACATCCAGAGTCGGCCGGCCTGGAACGCCTAGGATCCACGCATTGCCTCCGTACCAGTTGAACATCAGCAGCGAATTAAGGCCGTTCGATAGGAGAATGACCAGGGGGTTCTGGGAGTAGGGCATCTCCTCCTGTCCAAGACGAGTAATCGTCCGGCCCCAGAAAAGGTCCGGGCTGTCAAACGCATAGCGCATGAGCGGCAATGCGATCACGGCGGCCAGGATGATAGAGGCACCCAGACCACCCCAGGCCCAAGCTCGCCTCCCGCGCGACGCCGCGTGCAAAGAGAAAACAATGACGGCCATCGCCATCACGAAGACGAGTATGCGCGCCGGGGAATAGCCGTTGAGGCCTAGCCCCAGTGCAATTCCCGCCCACAGGAAGTCTCTGTGCCGCCCCCTCCTGAGCCCTCGCAGAAGAAAGTACATCGCTGGTGCAACGAATAGCGGGTAGAGCGGGAAGCGCAGGCCGATGCGGCTGATCACGTTGGGCCAGTAGCCGATCCCCGTCATGAACATCGCCAAGAGCCCGACCCGCCGGTCGAAGAGGTCGCGACCCAGCCAATACACGAATGGCAGCGTCGCCAGGCCGGCCAGGGCCGTGCCGAGTTTCAGCGACGTGAATGAGATGCCAGGGCCCAGGCGCGCGATGAATGCCGTCAGATAGAACTGGAGAAACTCGCGCCCAGTGTTGCGCGGGAAGTAGATGGAGAACGTCCCGCTCAGAATGTCCATCACATCCTGCAACTTCTCGGCGTGGTCGCTGGTCATTTCCGGCGCGACCAAATCCAGCCGGACCAGGCGAATGACCGCGACACAGACAAACGCAGCCAGCACGAGCAGCGTCCACCCCGAAAGGTGGACCCCCGCCCCCAGGCGGCGAAGACTCGCGCGCGCCCTTTCCCCTGCACCCCGCAACCAAGACCCTGCGCCCAGCACTCCTTCGGAGGCAACTGGGGTCAGCGCGACCAACCAGCAGATAAACGTTGCGGCCCACAAAACGAGGTTGGCCGCCGTGAACACGTGCTCCGCCATGGCCGCGAAGGTCGCCACACCGAATCCGAACCCGGTCCAAGCCAGAATGACGGAAACGAGCGACGGCCTCCAGGGCATCTCGGCATGCAGATCGCGAGGGACGTCCGGCCATTGCACATCGCCTTTGATAAGCGCCAGCACTGTCAGCGCGAGAGCCATCCCATAGAGGATGGCTCCTTGCGCCGGGCTGCGCTCAAGTCCTGCCGGCCGGAAATCGAGTATGAGCTGACCAAGCGTTGCCAGTAGTAGAGCAGCGGGCAGCCGCAACCGCGCACCCCGGCCCACTGGGACGGCGGCGGCCTTGGCCTCCGGTGGCTCGCCCATTGGCGGAGGTGATGGCGGCCCTCCCTCCATTCCCCCGACCGGTGGCACTGGCAGAATGCTCGCCCCGCGAGGCGATCGAATGAACCACACGAAGAATGCCACGGCCACCAGGCACAGGGACCAGCCATTGGGCGAAGCGAATCCCTGCGCTATGAAATAACCCACGGCCAAGAGCGCGGCTCCCAGCGCGGCCCCAACACGTACGCCTCGCTTGAAGGCGGGGCGGGATGTGACTGAACGCCACCAATCCAAGAGCGATGGGCTGCTGTTCATCCGCTGGTCTCCTCCGCGCCTCGCCTGCGGGCCACAACGATCATGCTCTCGCCCCAACGCCGCGGCAGGAAGACGACGCCTGAGACGGCCTGCAACCCACCCAGCCCACCAAAGATGAGTTTCTGCAGCGCAGCAGGCACGAGCGGAACATAGGGTACGTCCCAAAACCCATCGGCGAAGACACGGAGCACGTGCATGCCGCCGGTTTCGCGCAGGAGGTCAAGCCACGCTCCGGGCGGCTTGAGCGAGATGTGAGTCGGGTCCTGATAGCCGATCCACCGATCTCTTTTGAGCGGCCGCAGAAGCGACTCCAGGTTGGGCGTCGAAAAGAGCAACAGTCCTCCTGGCCGCAACACGCGCCCGAGTTCGGCGATGGCCAACTCAGGCCGCGGCAGGTGCTCGATGATGTGTTTGATGATCACGACGTCGAACGACTCGCGCGCGAACGGCAGGCGCTCGGCGGAGGCAGCCTCGAGATGCGAGGCCCGCGCCACGGCACGCGCTTCGCCCAACGCGTGGCGGTTGACATCCACTGCGGCGGTTTTGAAGGACTTCTCGAGTTGCCCGACCAGATGGCCCAATCCACAGCCGACCTCCAGCAGAGTGCCACCTCGCCGTCCGTGCCGCCGCGCCAGAATCGCGTAGAACCGATTCGACCACCAGTACTGCGAGAAGCGGGCAAAGGACACGCGCGCATAGGTGTGGGTGCGAAAGTAATTCTCGTCGAAAGCGTTCATCGCCGCCGTGCCACGTAGAAGGTGAAGGCACCGGCCTTGGGCAGGCCTTCATCAAAGTACCGCGCCACGAGGCGCTCGGTAAGTGCCAGATTGGCGCGCCCTGAAGCCAGGATCCAGCGGCCGGTGATCAGGTGCGCGACCAGAGATGGCACGCCGCCCAAATGACCCCATTCCAGGGTTTGCATCGCGCCCTTCGAGAAGTACTCCCAACTGCGCTCGAGGCCGAACCCGGCTGCCTCAAGCCGCGCGCGCCAAACCTGCTCCGCATCCAAGTGCTCGACGCGCGTCATGCGGCGGAACCAATGGCGATAGGCGTCGGCCAGTCGGCGCAGGCCAAGCGCTTCCAGCCACCGGCCAATGGACAGGAAGCCCAGGTAGTTCGGGTTGGGGACACAGAAGATGAAAGGCGCGCCGGGACGCAAGATGCGAGCCGCTTCGCGCAACACCGCATCCAATTGGGGAATATGCTCGAGAACCGAATTGCTCATTGCGCTCGCGAAAGACGCTGCCGGATGCGGGAGCCGCCCGCCATCGGCCTGCAATACCAGGCGGTACCCCCCGCGGGCCGCTGCCTCGCGGACGATCGGTGAGGGATCCAACCCGCAATCTAGCTGCCGGTCGAACGCGACCGAGGCAAAATGCCCGTCGCCGCAGCCGATATCCAGGACGGGGCGCGGCAGCGACAGTGCTTGATAGAACTGATCTTCGACCGCGCGAATCAATGCACGGAAGTAGGGCAGCGCGTTCAGGTGGCGGCGGAGGATGGTGCGCGAAGCGGGCTTGGCCATGCTAGAGGCCTCGGCCGGCGGGCGCGCCGCGGGCGGTCGAGATCTCGGCAAAGAGCTTCTCGTACGCCTCGGCAACCGCTGCGGGAGAGAACGTGGCAGCCAGGTCAATCGCCGGCTGTGCATAACGCTGTGGCGAACGCAGGACCTCGATCAGCGCCCGCGCCAGGTCCGTTGGCGCACCCACTGGCACCACCTGCCCCATGTGGGTCAGCAACACCGGCTGGCGAACGCCGGGCAGCCCGGAGGCCACCACCGGGGTCCCGCACATCATCGATTCGATCTGCACCAACCCGAAGCTCTCTGTGCTGTTGATACTGGGCAACACGGTAACGGCGCAGGCTTTGAAGAACGCGCTCATCTCGCGCGGGTCGAGCGTGCCCAGGAAGCGCCACCGGTCGCCGAGCGCGGAGATGAAAGGCGCCAAACGACGTGCATAACTCTCTTCGCCCAGCACGTTCTGATACTGTCCGGCGAAGAGCACCGTGAGATCGGGAAAGGCCTCCATCACCGCCGGAAGCGCGGCCAGCAGATGCTCGACGCCCTTCTCGCTTGCCAAACGCGAAGCCATCCCCACGACGGTGCGGCCCGCCAACCCGTAGCGCATGCGGAAGGCCTCGACCTCGGCCGGCGCCGCCCGCACGACCTCCACCGGAGGCGGGATGACATGCACCTTCCCCAGGTAGCGCGAAAGGAATGGCGAGTTCTCCGCGTAGTCGCGAGTGTACGCAACAATGCGATCCGCGGCACGGGCCGCGAGATCGTTCGCCCAATGGACGGCCAGGCTGGCCACACGATTGAACGGCGTCGGCGGTAAGCTGAGATCACAATGATAGGTGAGGACCGTCGGGCGGCGCAGGGCGCGGCCTCGCGCGGCGAGGCCCGGGGCATCGAATTGAGGCAGGTGGATGCTCAACGCATCGTGCGAGGCGGCCAGGCGCGTGGCCCACAGCCCAATGGCCGGCATGAGCACGCCCTTGCTCAGGCGCGCCAAAACCCACGGGCGAATGATCTCCACGCCGCCGAGCGTCTCGCGCGCGGGCAGGTGCGTGTCGAAGCGCGAGGTGAGCACAGTCACACGATGCCCGCGGGCGACCCAGGCCCGCGCCAGCCGCTCGGTGTAGATCGTCAGGCCCGAGACGTGTGGGCGGTAGTAAGTGAGGGCAATCAGGATGCGCATGGCCAGTCGGTTGCCGGTACGATGTTCATGCGGGTGGGGTCGCAGGCGGTTGGCGTCCGGCTGAGACTCGCGACACTTCTCGCATCAGACGGTCCAGCGTTTGTCCCTCGCGCACGAGACCGATCAAGC
>MGOA01000111.1 GCA_001796965.1 Chloroflexi bacterium RBG_16_64_43 | reverse complement strand
TGCAGCGCCAGGGCCAGGTTGACCGCAACCGTCGTGCGCCCCACTCCGCCCTTGGGCGAATAGATCGTGATGACCTTGCCCGCGCGCTGGACATGCACCGGCGCGGCGACCGACTCCACCGCGATCGATTTCTTCTGCTCGAGTTTGATCGCGATGTCGCCGACCTTGCGGATGGTGGCGATCAACTGGTCGGCCGAGGGCGGCTTGGCGAGGTATCCGCGCGCACCGGCCAGCATCGCCTTCTGCATGTAGTCGGTGTCGCTCTGCACCGAGAGCATGATGATCTGGGCGAAGGGCACTTCCTCCAGCACCTTCTCGGTGGCCGCAATGCCGTCCATGTCCGGCATGTTGATGTCCATCAGGACAACGTGCGGCTGGGTTTGCTTGGAGAGGGTGATGCCCTCTTTCCCGGTGCGGGCGGCACCGCAGACTTCGAGATCCGACTCGAATTGCAGCAACTTGCGGACACTCTCGCGCGTCTCCGCGAAGTCGTCGACGATCAGGACGCGGATCTTGGTAGCCACAGCGCGGTCACTTAACCGGTATTCTGTCCCCAGGAAGTTCCGGAATGAAGAGCTGGTTGGTGAAATTGGCCTGGCCGTAAGGCAGCTTGGGAGGCAGCGAGATGTTGCGCTCGGTGATCAGACGCTGCAGGTCCCAGCTCGGCAGATCGAGGGCCGAGGTATCACCCGTGGCACGCAACGCAAACGAGAGATCGCCGCCCGTCTTCATAAGCAGGTTGAGCGCCAGGGCTTCCTCCGGAAAGACCTCGAGCACGATGATATCCGGAGCGCTCGTAACACCGCCCACCGGCGTGGGCTGAGCTTGGGGCGCACCCACCCCCTCCGCCGCGGTCAACTGGGCTGCGGTCTTGCTTTGAACGGTGCCCACTGCCAACACGCGCGCATCTGGGATGACAATCGCGCTGACGGGGCGGGCGCGTTGCGCCTCGCTAGGCACGTCGTTGGTTGCCAACACGAGATTCGAGAACGGAACATCCGGGTCGTTGCGTCCGCCCTCCACCGTGACGATCTCGATCTTTCCCTCCGCGGTCTGCCCGATCACCTGCAGCCTATTGGGCAACGAAGTCTGGAACTCTGTATCGAGATCGATGAAGAGCAGAGTGCCGATGACCGCCAAATGATCACCGCGCTGCGGGGCAAAGGCCACGCCCGCCAGCCGGCTCATCGGCATGGCGATCGCCAACTTGCCGGGCGCCATATCGAGGGCCATGTCCGAGCCGGCCACGGTCTGCCCGGCCAGGCTTTGCGTCACCTGAGTCGAGAAGACCGGCTCACCCCGTTTGATGTCGAGCCGCGCGCGCAATCCCACGACGGTGGTGGGGTCCGTCACCAGACCTTCCAACCGGTACAGGGTGGGCCACGGCCCGAGGGTGATGTTCTCCTGCGTCACAAACGCCCCGGCAGGGATGTCCTGGGCGGCAAAGACCACCGAGAAGACCTCGGTCGGAAGCTGCGGCGTGGGAGCCGCATTGCGAGTCGTTGTTGGCCTGAATCTCGTCCACGCATAGACCAACCCCGCGACGATGAGTAGGATCAGGCCGATGATGAGGAAGAGGCGGCGGCGCATGAAGACCTCCTAGGGCGTGGGTCAAATCCACCCTGCCGATGGGCTATCCGACGCGGCCGACAGGGGCTGGGCTAGAGCGCAGACAAAAGGGAAATCCGTGGACAAGTGCGGTGGTTATGATACCTGGAACGCCCGGGTTGTCAAGCGCACCCCCCTTCAAACTGCAAAGGGCCTCGCCGCATGGGAGGCCCTTTGCTGACGTCCGACGCGACTGCAATGTACTTAGATGTTCGTGATGATGTTGCTAAACACGTTGCCGATGGCCGGGCCGAGCAGCGAGAGGATCACGATCACCACCACAGCCACCAACACCAGGATCAGCGCGTACTCAACCAGACCTTGGCCTTTCTTCATAAAGCGCTTCATCTTCTTTTTCTCCCTCGACAGGATCTCACCGCAAGGCAGACCTGTCGACTACATGGTAAGACGGGTGTGAACCGGCTAGATGTTGGTCACGATGTTGCTGAAGACGTTTCCGATCGCCGGGCCGAGCAGGGACAGGATCACAATTACGACAACAGCAACCAAGACTAGAATCAACGCATATTCAACAAGACCCTGACCCTTCCTCTGGAACCTCTTGAACATTATTTAACCTCCTTTCATTCTGGGCTCGCTCTTTCAGGTTGCCCACATTATAGACCGGCCCCCTGCGGATTCGCCTTGCGAAAAGCTTACCGAAGGCGTGCGAACTCGCCGGCGGGGGGGCAAGGAGCGTGCCGCGCGGCCAGGGCAAAAGCCCCTCCTAGAACTGCGCAATGACATTGCTGTACATGTTGCCGACAGCGGGGCCGAAGACGGCCAGGATCACCACGACCACAATAGCGACGAGGACGAGTATCAATGCGTACTCCAACAAGCCTTGGGCTCGAAGGTGGTTCGGCCGCGGCAACGCAACCACCCCCCTTCCATCCTGGATTTCGCCTGCCCCGCCCAGGGGCGGCGAGAGGTATACCATAAGAATAGACCTTGACCGGGCCCAGCAGTTAACAAATTGCGTGCAATTTTCTGGCCAAGTGCGCCACGTTCCGCCCTAGTCGTGCAGGATTGGTGCCTCAATGATGGCCCGCGTGCCGAGTCCTTCCTGCCCTTCGTACTGGAACGAGCCGCCCAGCATTTCCACCCTTTCCTTCAGGTTGCGCAGCTCGTACGGATCGTCCTCCCCCATCGCCTTGCCGTCGAGCACCTTGCCGTCATGCTCGACAATGATGCGCACCCGATTCTCATCCAGGTCCAGCATGGTCTTGACCTTGCTCGCCTGGCACACATCGCGAGCCACGGCCACCAGCTGCTGGATGGCGCGGAAGAGGATCACCTCATAGTGGCTGGGCAGGCGCTTCTCCGTTCCGGTGAAAATGAAGCTCAGATCCTGGCCGCTCTTCTCCTTCATCGCATCCAAGTAGCGGCGCGTCGTCGGCGCCAGACCCAGGTCGTCCAACATCATCGGCCGCAAGTCGAAGATGAAATCACGGATGCGCTGAAACGAGGTGGCCGCATTGCCTTTGAGCGTGACCAGCTCCGACTTGGCCTGAGCGGGGTCGATCTCAAACAGGCGCCCGGCGATCTCCACCTGCAGGATGAAATTGGCCAGCACCTGCGCCGGGCCGTCGTGCATCAGGCGCGAGAGACGCAAGCGTTCGGTCTCCTGCGCCTCGACCAACCGCACCAGAAAGGATTTGGGCGCGGCGGAGGTGGCCACGGCTTCTGGCTTGTTCAGTTGAAGCGTGTCGAGCACCGCCTGCATGGTCTTGCCGAAGCGCACCAGCACTTCTTGTTTGGTCTGCAGCCGTTCCAGCTCGCCCCCCGTGTTGAACAGCCGTTGTTGCGCGTCGAGCGCGGTCTCGTACGCCGCGCGAATATCTTCGCGCGGGACGGTATCGAACGCAGGTTGGATTTGCTTGAGGCGCGTCGAGACGGCCGCCTGCCGCTGGCGTAGCTTTTCAACTTCACCGCGGTTCTGCTCGACCAACAGGCCGATCTCCTGAGCCTCGCTGCGCACCTTCTCCAATTCGGCGGTGAGGAGTTCGACCAATGCCTCGAGCGAACCTTCCGGGGGCGGAGCTGCCTTTTCTGTCATCGTGCACGCCTCGCCGAGCTTGAGTAAGCGCCCTCCCCGCGCGGCTCACGCCGCCAGCGGGATGCGCAACGATCAACCCTCGTGCCAGAGTATAGCACTGCGGAATCGGCCGGGCAATGCGCACGTCAGGGTCCGATGCGCTCGGCGCAATCGCCTGCCCAGCGGTAGACCCGCATGTTCTCGCCGCCTAACGCCGGGCTGATCGAACCGCCGCTCGAGAATTCCGCCAGGCATCGTTTTCCGACTAGGGGGTACAGACCGGGGAATGTCACCAAGTAATCGCTGCCCTCGTGCGTGAGGAACTGTGCCAGCTCACGCGGATCACGCAGCACTGTCAGCGCGGCCGCGCTTGTCAGCCCGCCCAGGTCCACCAGCCGGCGCTCAGCATAGTACCCGAGCGCGCCGATGTCATGCGCGGCAATGACCGCACCCTCCGGCGTGTGCGCCTCGACCCAGCGCGCAGTTGCCACCATCTCCTCATCAATGAGCCCAACATCGCGCACGTACGCGCGCCCGCCCAACACGAGAAAAGCGAGCCCCACCGCGCCCCACGAGAGCCATGCGCCTCGCACCAGCACCCTGCCGGCCAGGCCTCCCCGCATGCGAGCCCACACCATGCGCAGCCCGGCCGCGCCGTAGAGCAGCCCCAGCGGGATGACCGGAATGAGATAGCGCCCATGCTGGTATGAAACCGGCAGGCGGGCGGTGTACGCCGCCACGTGAGCGATCATCCATGCCATCGGCACCAGCCTCTCCCAGCGGCGCTGCTTCAGCGCACTGTAAACCACCACCAACAGAAACGGCGCGAGCACGACCAGGGGTCCAGCCAGGATGGCGGCCGACTGCCCTCCAACGCGCTGCACCCATCCCTCCCCGCGCAGTACGCCGTATTCCACTTGCTTGGCATAGAAGGTGTTCGGCCAAATGCCTCCACCGAGAAGTCGATTGAATGTGAAGTAGAGGAGAAGCGAGATCAGGGCAGGACTCAGAACGGCTATGCCCCGCCACACGCGCTGCCTTTGACTGCCTCGGGCCAGCGTTGCGCCCAAGCCGAGAAAGGGTAGCGCAAGTATCGCCTCTGGGCGGATCCACACGCCGACTGCGGCAACCAGACCCAGCCCAAGCGCTGCGTCCCAACCTGCGCCGGCCCGCGCCTCGAGGCGCGCAAGAAGCCACCAGCAGGCCATCAGCCAGGCCACGAAGAGCGGGATCTCCATACCAGAAACTGCGGCCCAAACCAGATGCCACTCGCCCAACAGCACCGCCGCGCCGAGCAAGCGCGGCACGCCCAGCGCGCGTTCGCCCCACGCCCCACCCAGCCAGGCCGATAGGAGACTGAGCGCAATACCCAACCCGATCGGCCACCCGGGTAGCCCAACCCGCAGCACGTGGCCGCCAGCCATCAGAACCGTCCACAACGGCGAGGTGGAGCCCGCCGAAACCTCGCCAGCGGAATAGGACCACGCGCCGCGAAGGGCAAGGTTGCGAGCGTACGTTTGATGGATGAAAGCGTCGTCAAGCGGGAAGCCGCTGAACCCGGCCGCGCGGGAGGCGGCCACATAAACCAGCGGCGCCGCCAGACCCAGCGCGAGCAGCCCGAAACCGATTGCCCGCTGGGCGCGTGTCATGGCCGGGTCACTCGGAAGATCTCCAAGGCGTTGCCCGTCTCCTCGCTCGTCCGGCCGATCGGCGTCAGCCAGGCCGGGACTCCTCCGTCAGCGAAGAGACTCACAAGATCGCTTGGCAGGTTGCGATCCACAACGATGTATGTAACCTCGTATCGCTCGACGACATCTTGCAGCGCCTGGGCGCCTCCTTGCGGAATAACCACAGCCGGGAGCTGTGCTTGATAGTAGAAGCATGGCGGGTTGTTGACCGCAACAACCGGTGCCGCACCACCGTCGGCACGAATCACTTCGCCCGCTTGGCGATAGGCCTCGTCCTGCCGCGCCCAGGTCGTCCCAACTCCGGCGAGGCCGAGCGCGCGGCTCGCAAAGAGGAACAGGGTGAGGCCGCAGGCCAACACCGCGGCGGCGGTTCCGAAAACCACCTGGGCCTGGGCGGCGACCCAGCCGCGCCGCTCGGCCAGCCACTCCACGCTTCGATCGAGACCGTGCGCGGCCGCGGCGGCCAGAAGCGGGATGAAGGCCGCCGAAGAATGGAAGTACCCGCCGCGTGCCCCCGGCCACGGGAAAGCGATCGTCATCACAATAAATAGCGCGAGCAGATACCCGACGGCGAGTTGGACCTCACGCCGGGCGCGCAGGTGCCACAGCCCGGCGATAGCGAATGGGGCCAGCACGACCCAGCCCTGCACGACGAGAAGCGTTTGCACGTTTTGTACGAGGGCCGCACCGCGCGCGAGCGCGATCGCACCCCAACCGCTCGACAGCAAGTGCTGAAAGTCAAGATCCGCCGCCGGGTAGTGGAAGAATTCGTCGTACTCGGTGAGCCACAACGTGCGCAGCCCGCCTCCCGGAAGCCAGGCGCCCAACGCCAGTTGATTGCGTAAGTACCACGCACCCGTCACGGCCAAGTAGCCGAACACAATCAGCGCCAGGCCGAGCGTGCGGCTCGAGGAGCCAGCCTGCGCTCGAGGCCTCGCTCCCGAGGTTGTAGGCCGCGGCCATCGGACCCACACAAAACTGAGCACCACGGCCGAGAACAGAAGACCGTCCGCGCGCGTAAGGTGGCCCAACCCAAGCAACACTCCGAGTGCAAGCCACAGCCAATTCCGAGGCCGGGCCAGTGCCTCGGCGGCGATCATGAAGACACCCGTGCCGATCAGTGTATACAGGATGAAGCCATCGGTCGTCGTGGAATAGGCGGCATAGAAACCGGTGAACGCCGCGAGCATGCCCGCCAGGGCCGCTTGGCGGGCATTGGCCAGGAGACGCCAAGCCGCCCACCCCGTCACCGCCGGCAGAAGCGCCGCGAGAAGAACAAAGGGGACTTGCGCTCCGCGGAAGTCGAGGCCAAACATGCGCATGCCTGCTGCCGCGACGAGAGAGGGTAACGGCATCCAGTAAGCGTGGCTGGGATGCGGCAAGCCCACCGGGTCGTCCAGATAGTTCCAAAGGAATGGGTCGTTCCAGCCTCGGCCGCCGGCAACGGAGTATCCGCCGTTGTAGGCATAGCAGGCATCCATATAGCCGGGCTGTGTGATGAAGTGCGATTGTGCAAGCGCGGTCAGCAACCCGACCGCGCCGAGAACAACGAGCCACCACCGCATCTTGTGAGTCACGAAACCCCTTGGCTCTGGATCGGTCTGCTCATCGCACGAATCGACTCTTGTGTGCAGCCTAATTGCCGGGAGGAATGAGGATCACCGAGATCTCGTCCGCCGCCGCCGTTTGCCAGCCTTGCTGCTGCAACAACGTCACCAGCGGTGCATTGGGTTCGAGCAGCACCACACCGATGTGCCACTGCTCCAGAACGTCCCGCCAATTGGGCTCGCTCCGCACAGCGGCGAGATACTGGGTGAGCAGATCGTCGTCGTACAAGTCCGTGCGCCCGTCCACGAAGACCGGATACTTGGGCAACGCCCAGATGAGGTAGCCGCCCCAGTTGTACGAATTGAGCATCCGGCCCAGCCCCGGATGCATGCCCAAGTAGGCCGCCGCGTCGACCGGCTCCGTTCGCGCCACCTGCTGCTGGTTGACGCGCGGGTCGAGCACCGGCAGGGCCTTGGCCGCGACTGCCACAACCCCCAGCATCAGGACCGCGGCATTGAGCCAACGCATGCGGGGCGGGCCCGCCCGGCCCGGATCCCCTTTGCCCCACGAAGGCGCCAAGCGCTCCAGGATCTCCTGAGCGTGGCGCGCGATGATCGGCGGCGCCACGATCGCCAGCAGAGGCATGTTGCGGCCGGCCAGGAAGCCGATGTACGCCACGCCAGCGAACAGGATGAAATCCGCCGCCGCGAGGCGCCGGTGCGAGAACCCGATCGCGGCGACGCTCACGAACAACAGCCAAAGGAAGGGTTGCGCCTCGCTTGTGTGGAAGTCGGGCGATTGCCATTCTTGGATGTACGCCTGCAGCGCATCAATGCCGATCGTCTTAAAGGGGTAGACCAGCATTTCGTACCCGAACGGATTGAGCCCGACGGCCATTGCGCAGACCAACCCGACCCCGGCCAGAAGGGCACTCGCGCGCCACGCACGGCGCCGCTCAGAGCCCGTGGCCAGCAATCCCTCCACGCCCGACCCAATCATGCTGAGCGCGATGAAGATGAACCCGATGGCGAAGCCTCCGTGCAGATTGACCCACAGCGCCATGAGCGGGGGCAGCAGCCACAGGCGGTTGCGGCCCCGGCTGCGGAAATCCTCAAGGACCCAGGCAAATGCCGCGGCCAGGAGCAGCGATAGGATCTGCGGCCTGGCGCTCCAATAGACGGAGGAGGCAATCGCGGCCAGCAAGAGAATGAAGCTGCGTACGAAGGCGTCCCCTCGCATTGCACGGTAGACGAAAACGAAAGCCAAGGTCACGACGGCCGCGACGAGCACATTCAAACCGCCCGCGCCCGCCACGCGGTACACCCCGTAGAACAGCAACTGAGCCAGCCACCCCGGGTAGTGCCAGGGGCTACCTAGACGTGTGAATGAGAACGGATCCTCGCGCAGCAGCGATCCGTGCTCGACCATCCAACGCCCGGCCGCCAGGTGCCACCAGGTGTCGGAATCGAGTGACACGCGCAGCGCCATGGCGAAGATGGCGAGCACGGCGAGCCAAGTGACAAGCCTGCGAGTGGTCAAAGGGGGAATCTTGCGGCGTCAGGACCCGCGTCGAATGAAGTCAATGAGGTGCAAGGAAGGCGCTTTGAATTCCCTACAGGAGGTGCAACGCCTTTTCGTACACTTCGTAGGCTCGCTCGAGTCTGCCCGCACGCTGGCACGCATCGCCGAGGGTCTGCCACAACTCCGCAACCAGCGGTTTACTTTCAACCGCGCGCTCGAGATCGGTGGCGACCTGCGCGGCGTCGCCTCCCCCTTCCAGCACGCGCTGATACGAACGAACGGCATCCTCAACCCGGCCGGTGTTCATCTGCGAGCGCGCCTCGGCCAGCAGCGCCTCGCTCTCCACATGAGTCAGGTGTGACGGCTTGCGCTTGGGCGCACGCCGAGGTTTGGGCTTCGCCACTGCTGCAGCCCCCGACAGTGCCGCCGCCGCAACAGCCGGTGGCGCCGGCTCAGGCTTCGGCGCCGGAATAGGCAGCTTGGTGGCTGCCGGTTCAACCGGGACCCACGTCCCGGGCTCAGGTGCCGCGGCGGGCAGCGGTTCCTCGCTCGTCTCGGGCGAAGCCAACGGCACAACGCGGGGCGGCTCGGCCGTCGATGGCGCGGCGGGCGCCGGCGGCCTGATGGGTGGCGCAGGTGTTCGAAGCACATCCGCCTCAATCCCCGTTGGAGCTTGCTCCCTCGGGCGAGGTCCAGGCGTCCCGCGCGCCGGTTGGGCGGGCGTCACAGGAGGCACGGCCTGCGCAGGCATCGCCGCACTCGGAGGCTCCGCCTCACGCGATGGCGGCTCGCCCGCCGACGGGAAGACGCTGCTGACTTCGCTTTCCACCTCTCCCATTGCCGCCTTGATCCAATCCGGAGCCGGCATGTCGCCCGTCGCGGGCTCGCCCATCGGCCCCGGCGCGGCCGCCATCATCGGGCGTTCCGCCTCAACAGCAGTCTCGCCCGTCGGCAGGCTGGGCCCTCCAGGTTCTCCCGGCATCGGCCGCATCCAGGAGGGAACATCCCCTTCCGCAGGTTCAGGAACGGGAGTCTCTTCTCCATCGCCGTCGGGAGTGTTCTGGCCAAGCCAACGCGAAATCGTATCGCTCGCGCCCGGTTGACGTTCGTCGAGCCAAGCTGGCAGCTCAGACGCGGGCTCGGGTTCGGCGATCGGTTCGGCCGCAGTCTGTGAGGCCAGTTCGAGAAGCCAGCCGGGTGCTTCTCCGCCCTGCGGCTTTTCGCCCTCTGCCGGTAGAGCTGGACCCATCTTCGGGATGGATGGCGGAGGCTGGTCCTCCGCACCCACCGGCTTAAGCCAATCCGGCATGCCAGCGCTCGGGGGCACTTCCGCTTCGGGTTGAACTTGCGCTTCAGGTTCTGGCGCCGCAGGGGGAGTAACCCGTCCGGCAGCCTTAAGCCAATCCGGTATCTCGCCAATCTCGGCGGGCGTTTCCTCGGTGGCCGGGCGCAACCACTCTGGCTTTTCGGACTCATCGGATGGGATCGAGACAAAGGGCTCCGATTTTAACCAGGCGGGCGCCTCCATATCCGCCGGGCTCGAAGGCACAGACGGCAACCGCTTGAGCCACTCCGAGCCATCACCTTGGGGTTCTTCCGCAGGCTCAGCCTCTGGCGGCGTTGCCTCCTCCGGCAAGGCCGACTCCCGATGAATGCGCGCCGACAGCGGCGCAGTCCCGGCGGCTTTGCCCGCATCATCCTTCTTTTCGGCGGGTGGCTCTACTTTCTCGTCTCGCCACAGCCCAGCCCCCTTGTCGGCGGCAAGCCACGAAGGCCGCTCGGGGGCAGGAGATGCTGCTTCAGGCTCGGCCGCCCGCTTTTCCCCATCGGGGAATGGGATGAGCGGTGCGCTACCCCCTTCATCTTCCTGCTCACCTGCACCCACTGGCTTCAACCACTCCGGCAGAGTCACATCGCCCGCAGGTGACCCATCATCGACGACCGCTCCGCCCTCTTCAAATGGAGGCGATTCGGGAGCCTTCTGCGCCTCCGACCTCAGCCAATCCAGGTCATGTGACCCGCCGCCTCCAGGCATGGGTGCGGCGCCGGGGGTGGCCGAGAGTTCGGGGAATTCCTGTGTGTGCGGGCTGCTCGCAGGCTCGGGGGCATCCGCCCCCAACCAGCCCGGCAGGCGCGCCGCTGGATGGGCCGGCGGAAGAGGTTCCGACTCTGGGGCAGCCTGGCCGACCCAACCGGGCAACCCCTCGCCGGGGACGCTGAGACCGGCGTCCTGCTCGGCGGCCTTAAGCCACTCAGGCGCGACCCCGCCATCCTTGGTTGCAGACGATTCCGTTCCCTCTGGTTTGAGCCAATCCGGGAATGAACCCGGGGCAGTTGTGGTCTTCTTTTCGGCGGGCGCCTGACGAAGCCAATCGGGGATGTCCTCCTCCGCCGCGGCTAGAGAGGTCTCCGGTTCATCCGGGCCGAGGAGCGCTTCAGCCCCAGCGCCGCTGACATCCAATCCCTGTCCACTCTCAGACATCCAATCGGGGGCCGGCACCAAGCCCGGCTCCGCATCCTGGACGAAAGGTGACTGGTGGCTGCCCGGCGCGGCGCTCTCGAGCCAATCGGGGATCTTGGTTTCATCGCCGCTGCCATCCGCAGGCCCCAGACCCAGCCCTTCCTTCCAACCTGGAGGCGGCTGAGAGCCGCTGGGGATTCCGGGCTCCCATGTGAGGCGGGCCAGCGTCACGGCGCCAGCGGCCACCTCCGGCATGCGTCCGTCATCTGTCGGAGGGCGCACGCCGCGATATGGATCGAGCAGCGAGAGGCGGCGGAAGACTTCCTGCGCCTCCGGTTTGCGGCCCACACGCCATAGGATCTGCGCTTGGATTTGGTTGGCTTCAACGCAATAGGGTAGCTTGCCAAGGACCGCATTGCAGATTTCGCCGGCTTCCGCCGCCTGTCCGCTCTGCGCCAGCGCCGAGGCGAGCATCACCTGCAGATCCGGGCGGTCGGCGTCTTCTTCGACGCGGCGCGTATCTCAGCCACCGCCTGGGCGAAGAATCCGCCTTTGATGTACATGCGCGCGAGGGCTGCGCGGGTCAAACGTAGCCGCGCCGGTTCGACTCCGTCGCGTCGTCCACGCAACCGGCGGACTTCCTGCTGCACTGTAGGGTTGGATGGGTTGACCTCGTGCGCGCGCTCCATGTGCCAAATGGCCGCGTCGAGGTTGCCCGAATCTTCGCGCATGATGGCCATGGCCACATGCGAGAGGAAGTCGTCTGGGATGGCTGACAACACGCGCTGGAAGATGTCGGCCGCGTCCGCGTGCCGATTCTGCTCGAGGTATGCCTTGCCAAGCAGCCGGTAGGTCTCGACGTGCTTTGGATAGCGCGCGAGGATGTGCTGGCTGTGCGCGATCGCCTCGTCGAGGTGACCGTGATCAATCAGGTCCTGGACTTCCTGATTGTAGGTTCGAAGGGCAATCTCAGCCATTTATTCGTCCGCAGTCAGTATGCCCCAACTCAGGCGAAACTGCAACCCGCACGACCCTGCCGTCCGGCCCCCTAGAACCCATGCCACACGCGCAGCCGGTCCAGCCACGTGGCGATGTCCGGTTCGGCTTGGGGAGAGGGGCCGTGAACATCGGCCGGCGGCGGCCGACCGACCAGAGCCGCCAGCGTGGCGTAGATATTCTCGAAAAGGGCCTGGGGGTCATATCCCCCCTCGAGGACAAGCACCATGCGGCCTTGGGCGGCCTCCCGTGCCAGGCCGTGCAGCGCGGCCGCCATCTGGTAGAAGCCGCGGGTCGAAAGCCCCAGCGTGGTAATCGGGTCGCGCCAATGCGCATCATACCCTGCCGAAACGAAAAGGATGTCGGGCCGAAACGAATGCGCCAGCGGGCGGATCACGTCTTCCATTATTCTGGCATAGCACGCGTCGCCGGCATAGGCCGGGAGAGGCAGGTTGACGACCCGGCCGCGGGCCTCGGGCACCTCATGTTCGTATCCGCTGCCGGGATATATGCCGCGTTGGTGCGCCGACAGAAAGGCCACGCGCGGGTCGTTCTGGAGGGCGGCTTGCGTGCCATTGCCGTGATGCGCGTCGAAATCAACGATAAATACGCGCTGTATCCCCTGGGCAAGCGCATCCTGAACAGCGATCGCCAGGTTGTTGAACAAGCAGAAGCCCATGGAATGGCTGGGCTCCGCGTGATGCCCGGGCGGGCGGACGATGGCAAAGGCCGTGGTCACCGCGCCCGAGAGAACTGCGCGGGCACATTCGATCGTGGCACCGGCTGCTTCAACCGCCGCCTCAAAGGAGCCGGGAACAACGTAGGTGGGTGCGAAATCGACGATGGCTGGGCCTTGGCGCGCTGCTTCGCGCACTTCGGCCACCATGGCCCGGGTATGGACCCGCGCCAGCTCATCCTCGGTGGCGGGTCGCGGTTCGATCCAGGTCAGGTCTTCGGCGATGGGCAGACTCCGCAGCTCGCCAAGATGCGCGAAGCGCTGCGGGCATTCGGGATGGTCCGAATAGTCATGGGCAGGTGCAGGAACAATCGCACAGGCAACCGGCACGTCGGCCTCCCAGGCGCGCGGCAGGACCCTCGCCAGATTATACAAGAGCGGCCACTTGTTTCGAACAGCAGGGAGCCACCCGCAGCCAACGATCCGGGATGCATTGACCCGGCGTGCGGCATTTGCTATCCTAGCGTCAACATGGAGCCGCGTGACACCCACCCGGAGAGCGACAACGATGTTTTCAGCGACAGCCGACCCCGAACGCCAGCGTATGGATATCGTTTCCAATCAGGCGCTCACACCCGACGATTTCGCGCAACTCGTGGCGAGCGTTAACCGCGAGGCAGCCC
>MGOA01000110.1 GCA_001796965.1 Chloroflexi bacterium RBG_16_64_43 | reverse complement strand
CGGCGAGGCGGCGCTCGATGCGCTGCGGCCGTTGCTGGATTCCGCCCAGGTGGACGGCCGCTTCTGGGCGGTGCGCACGCTGGCGCTTGTGCCGGGGCCCCGGTCGGCGGCGCTGCGGCGGGAGGCGCTGCACGACGCCGATCGTGAAGTGCGCTTATGCGCGCTGCGGGCGATGTGCGAGCAGCCCACGCCGCAGGCTCGGGCGGACTTGGCGGCCCACCTGGCGGGGAACGACCCGATGGCCGCGCGCTTGGCGGGAAACGCGCTCGTCTGCCTGGGGAGCGAGGCGCTCGAGCCGCTGATCGCGGCGCTGCGCGATGGGGCGCCGCAAACCAGGATTGAGGCCGCGCGAGCATTGGCCGAGTTGCACCAGCCCGAGGCGATCGCGCCGCTGTTTGCAGCGCTCGATGACCATTCCACCATCGTCCGGCATTGGGCTGAGATCGGGCTCGAGCGGCTTGGGCAAAGCTACGTGTTTTTCGCGCCGTAGACCCAACGCACCGGTTTCAAACAAGACTGTCGTCCTTGCGAGCTTGGAGCGGGGGAAATCCAGGCGCAATCCTCTCGTTCGTCGTCCCCGCGTGTTTGAGGCGGGGACCCAGGGCTTCATACCTTCGTGGATTCCCGGCAAGACCACGCGGGAATGACGAACAAGTCCTAGTACGTCGTCCTCGCGTGCTCAGGGCGGGGACTCCGGCTTCGTACCACCGTGGATTCCCGCCAAGACCACGCGGGAATGACGATCAAGAACCCTCACCTCACATTGGCCAGCCACACCCACGCTGCCCACATCGCGACCATCACCAGCGACAGACCCACCTTGACCACGTAAGAAAGACCGCAGCCTGCGGCCGCGCCGGTGGCCGAGGCGACCGCCCTCTTCCAATTGCGGTGGCGGCGATACTCCACCAGGATCATACCCAGCAGCCCGGCTAGAAACCCTGCGATGGGTGAGGTCAGCAGCGTCCCCAGCAGCATCAACCCCAGCCCGACCAGAATGCCGAGAACCGAGGCGCCGGTGGCGCGCGCCCCCAGGCCGGTCATCCACGTCTCACTCAACTCCGCCACGACGGCTACGCCGGCCATGAGCACCAGGGCCACGACACCGATCCAGTCCATTCCGTGAATCAGGCCATAGCCCAGCCCGGCCAGCCAGATGATGGCCACATCGGGGATGACGGGCAAGAAGGCGCCCACCATGCCGATCAACATGACCACCAGAGTGCCGACGACCAAGACCGTCTCGTTCATCGGATCGGCTCACTTCCTGCATGCGTGGCTGCGAGCGTGTCGCGGGTGATCAATTGCACGCCCCCCATCCACGGCAGGAGCACCTGCGGCACCTCGATCGTCCCATCTTCGCGCTGATAGTTCTCCATCACAGCGATCAGCGTGCGGGGCAGGCCTAGGCCCGACCCGTTGAGGGTGTGGACGAATTCGGGCTTGGCGCCGCGTGTGGGCCGGTAGCGGATGTTGGCCCGCCGCGCCTGAAAGTCGCCGCAATTCGAAACCGACGAGACCTCCAGCCACTCGCCGCAGCCGGGCGCCCACACTTCGATGTCATAGGTGATGCGCGCCGCGAATCCTAGATCGCCGGTGCACAACTGCTTGACCCGGTGAGTCAGGCCGAGGTCGCGGCACGTTTGTTCGGCATCTGCCACCATGCCTTCAAGCTCCGCCGGTGAGTTCTCGGGCAGGCAGAATTTGTACATCTCCACTTTGTCGAATTGCTGCCCGCGCTTGATGCCGCGCACGTCGCGCCCGGCGGCCGCCTTCTCGCGCCGGAAGCAGGGCGTGTAGGCGGTGTACCAGCGCGGCAGTTGCTCCGCCTCGAGTATCTCACCCATGTGCAGCCCGGTCAGCGGCACCTCCGCCGTGGGCACCATCCACATGTCGTCCTCTTCGTCGTGGAAGAGGTTGTCGGCGAACTTGGGCAGCTGGCCCGCGCCGAAGAGCACTTCGCGGCGCACCATGAAGGGTGTGTAGGCCTCGGCATATCCCTGGCGCGCGTGCAGTTCGAGCATCCAGGCGATGAGCGCACGCTGCAGGCGCGCGCCGGCGCGATGCAGCACGTAGAAGCGCGAGCCCGCCATGCGAGCGCCTTGCTCGAAGTTCAGGATGCCCAGCGCGGGACCAAGATCCCAGTGCGGCTGGGGGGTGAACGCAAAGGTGCGCGGCTCTCCGACGGAACGCACCACCACGTTCTCGGTCTCGTCGCGGCCGAGCGGCACGCGCGGGTCGGGTAGGTTGGGCAGCATACTCACCAGCCGCTGCAACTCGTCCTCTTCGGCGCGCAACTGCGCATCCAGGCTGTTGATGCGCTGGCCGACCGCCCGCATGTCCGCTATCTTGGCCTCGCGCGGAGCGGCCTCCTGCATTTGGCTGATTTCGCGGCTGACCGCGTTGCGCTGAGCCTTGAGGATTTCGACTTCGGTGAGTACCGCTCGCCGGCGCAGGTCGAATTCGAGGATGCGCTCGAGCGAGGCCTCGCTCTGGCGGTTGGCGAGCGCTTGGCGCACCTCGTCAGGATGGGCGCGTATGTACGCTAGGTCGAGCATCGGCACACCTCCTCCACCGGGAAAGCAATCGGTCCCACCGTCTACGTCTCTCACAATCAGAGACCGCAGGACGAGGGACCGCTCGTGGTGCCACCTGGGTTTGCTGCGCCGGTCGGCGCAGCCTCATGGATCGCGCTAACGGGCGAACCCGGCCCGCTTGGAGTGCTCCTTCTCGCGGGCGACTGGCCACCGGGGCCGGCGGAGTGGATTTCCACGCTTCTCGCGCTGCCTTGCACCGGGCGGCAGCTCTCTGGGCGGGTGCAGCGTGTACTCGAGTCCGCGCTGGTCTGTGTTGCCTCGATTGGGCGGGATTATACAGCAGGGCGCCAGGGCGTCAAGCGCGGCGTTAAGCTGTGGCCGATCAGCGCGCTGGAGAGGTCCTCGTCGCGCCGCACCAGGCGCACATCCACGCGCAGTCCGCGCAAACGCAGGGCCACTTCCGCCACGCTTTGCTGGGAGCCAAAGCTGCCGCGCTCGATGAGGACCACCGCCACGTTAATCCCCCGGCTGCGCAACTGTTGAGCCGCCACGGCCACGCCCATCTCGGCGGAGGGCGAGATCAGCACCACGGTCGACCCGCGCGGAAAGCTGGCGCCTTCCAGGCGCAGCGCGTCGGCCAAAGAGAGATGGCTTTCGGCGCGCAGCGTGGCCAGGCGCTCCATCAACCGTTCACGCTGGCGCTCGCCGCGATCGGGCTGGATCACCTCGCGTTGCTGGGCATAGGCCGCGAGGCCCACCGAGCGATCGTGGTGCAAGAAGTAGTTGACCAGCGAGGCCGCCGCCGCCACGCAATACTCCTCCGTCGCAGGCGGCAGGTGGAACTGCGGGCGCCGTGCCCAGAAGGGCGTATCTCGGGCGGGCTCCGAGGGCGCTGGCAGCGCCAGCCGGCAGTGAACGTCACGCTGGCTGTCGACCACGAGCCACACGTCGGCTTTCGGGTCGAGTTCGAACTCCTTGGAGATCAACCGGTCGCGCCTGGCCGTTGAGGGCCAGTGGATGCGGGTCATCGAATCACCCGGGGCGTACTCACGAACACCGGCCGCGCTGGGCGTCACCGCGGCCGTCTTGCGCTCGACGGCAGTGCCCCCGGGCAGCCCGCTGGGAGCCAGAATCAAACCCGGCAGGCGCGCCGTGTACGGATGCACGACCAGATCTGCAGTTTGCGGGAAGCGCTTCTCATTGAGGAACAGCCCGAACGGATCGGCGACGCGCGCCGTGAGTGGGCCGAGTTGAAATCGACCGCGCTCGGCGCACAGCGTGTGCACCGCCCAATGGCGGCTGGTATGCGGCCCGAGCCCGGTGAGCACCGTGGAGGCGTGGTGATCGGGCAGGGTGGATTCATCCCACAGCTCTACCCAATAATGAGGCAGGCGCGAACGATTGCGCAGAACGAAACGTTCTTCGATGATGGCACCGGCCTGGGAGCGCGGCGAGCGCAGGACACGCTGCAGTTCGAGCCCTGCCAGGCCGAGCCGCGCCCATACCCAGCTGGCGGCGAGCAGTGCGGCCCACAGGTAGGCCAGGCTGATAAACGCCGGGGAGGCTGTCTGGACGCTGCCCAGCAGGCTAACGAAGAATAGCAGGACGACCACCCGCCGCCGCAGGGCGGCGCGGCGAGTACGTTGCCGCTGGAGATCAGAGGAGAACCCAACCTCGCGCATGGCGATGCCGGGTGCCTCAGGCCGGCCGCCGGACGTCTCCCCCGGGGACGGGGACGGCATTCAGGATTTCCTGGATGACCGCGGAGGGGGTTACCCCCTTCAGGCGGGCTGCGGGTTCAAGCAGCAATCGATGTGCCAGCACCACTACCGCCAGGTGCTTGACATCATCGGGCAAGACGTAGTCGCGGCCGTTCAGAGCCGCCCGCGCCTGGGCCGTGCGATAGAGGCCCAGACTGCCGCGCGGGCTGGCACCCAGGTAGACCTCGCTATAGCGACGCGTGTTGTTGACCAATTCGACAATATAGCGGCGCACCAGGAGATCCACATAGATATCGCGCGCTGCTCGTTGGGCCGCTGAGAATTCATCGGCGGATGTGATTTGGGGCAGGTCGTCGAGCGGATGTCGAGTGTGCTGGCTTTCGAGAATGCGCATCTCCTGCGCGGGCAACGGGTACCCGAGGCTGAGTCGCATGAGGAACCGGTCGAGCTGCGCCTCGGGCAGGGGAAAGGTGCCCTCGTATTCAATCGGATTCTGCGTCGCCAACACCAGGAAGGGTGATGGCAGAGTGTGGGTCACTCCGTCCACCGTCACTTGGCGTTCGTCCATCGCCTCCAGCAGCGCCGCCTGCGTCTTGGGCGTGGCGCGGTTTATCTCGTCGGCCAGAACGACCTGCGACATGATCGGCCCAGCACGGAACTCGAATTGCCGGGTTTGTTGGTTGAAGATCGAGACCCCGGTCACGTCGCTGGGCAGCATGTCGGGCGTGAATTGAATACGGCTGAAGTTGCAGCCTAACGAACGCGCCAGGCTCTTGGCGAGTACCGTCTTCCCCACCCCTGGCACATCTTCGATGAGCAAGTGACCCTGCGCCAGAATCCCCAGGATGGCCAGCTCGATTTCCTGGTCCTTGCCAATGATCACCTGACCGACGTTTTCGCGGAGACGGGTGCCGAACTCCTGCAGCGTAGGTATCATGGGCGCCTGCCGATTGTCGCTCTCGAGGGATGGGACTCTCCGGCCGCAGCGGCTCGCCCGTCACTCCACGAGTAGTGCCAGGTAGCTCAGCCACAACAGCCCCCAGGCGAAGATACGGGGGCGGTGAGTGTCGGCCGCGAAGAGCAGAATGCACACAATCATACCCGATGCCAGGCGGGTAATGCCCAAAGGCTCGCGAAAAGTGGAGAAGGGCGCGACGAGAACCATGACGGCGTTGACTAGGAGCAGCATTGCCATGCTCCGTGCGGCGGGGGCCGCCAGCGCGCGTAAACTGCTCCAGACCGCGAGCAGGGCGGGGGAGATGACGCCGGGCAGGAGCAGCGCCGCCATCACGGCGAAGGCGGCTACGCCGTTTTGGCTGATGCGCAAGAACCCGGCGAGGGGCAGGACTTCGAAGGAGGAGCTTCCGGCGCCGCCGCTGATCAGCCCGGGCGCGCCGAATGTCAGCCAAAGCCAGGCTTGCAGCAGCACGAAAGGCGCGAGCACAAACAGGCGTCCTGCCGCGAGCTTCCAGGAGCGATCGAGCGCGGGCAGCACTGCCCAGCCAAGCGCAAACGGGAGCATGGTCTCCTTGGCCAGCAGGCTCAGGGCCAGCAGCGCGCCGGCGGCCCAGGGTGCGGCTCTGGCACGCCTGCTCCCCCGGAGGCGTTCCTCGCTCCACAGCGCGAGCAGCACCAGCAAAAGCGCGAGAGGCTCCGAAAGGTCGAGGCGCACGCCGGCGACCACGCCGACCCACAGCCCGAATACCAGCGCGACCCATGGCGATACGCCGCGACGACGCAGCATCTCACCCAGCACGAGAACGGCTGTCATCTGGTATGCCAGATTGAGCCCCACCAAAGTCCAAGGAATGGCTGCCGGATTACCCAGGGCGGCGGCGCGCGCAAGAAGCGGCGTGAGGATGCGTTGATAGCGATACGCTGGCCGGTCGAGGTGCAGCACTGCGGAGTGCGGCGCGGGGTCGACCGCAATGTGGTAGTTGAACTGCCCATCGTAACCCTCGCTGCCGCGCACATCCCCGTGAGTGTATTTCGTCCCCAGGCGTGCAAAAACGAGCGGGTCGCCCCCACCGCGAATGAGGACCTGCGCGAGGTAAGCCAGCATCAACACCAGCAGCAGGGCCGCCGGTAACCATGGGGAGGCCGATGCCTTGGAGGCACGTGCGAAAGGTGCGGGACTCATGAGGTTCGGGTGTTTCTCCGCGGAAGCATCTTGACGACGGCGATGATCGCAAGACCCGCCCAGGCCAGGAAGGAAAGTGCCATGCCGGCGGCCAACGGAAGCGGCCGGTAGAAGAATTCCACGTGGTGCTCCCCGCGTTCGAGGCGCACCGCGCGGAAGGAGAAATTGGCTTGCAGGAGCGGTACCGTTTCGCCATCCACCCGTGCTTGCCAGCCGGGATAGAAGGTATCGGCGAGCACCAGGAACCCCGGTTGCGGGAAATTCGCCTCGAGGGCGACGACATTGGGGTCATTCCCGGAGAGAATAGTGACCATGGGTGGCAGCGTGCAGGGTGAGCCCTCCTCGCCGGCCCCCACTTCCAGGATTACCTGCTCGGCCGGGTCGAAGCCCGGGTCGAGCACGAAGGCCAGGCTCTCCTCGCCGCCGCGAGCCCAGGTCGCGCGGCACACGCCCCAGGCGCGGTGGGGCTCGTTGCGCAGCGCTTCCACGCGCGGTGCCTGCGGGCCGGCTCGAATTAGCGCGCCGACATCCATCGCCCGCCACAACGTGTGCTGCTGTTCTGCGGGCAGCGCGTCGACCGCCTGCAGCAGTGCAAGGGAGCGTGCCGGGAGCAACGGGTCGAAATTGCCGGCCGTGGCCAAGCCATCCAGCATGCCCGTGTTCGGCAGTCCCAGCGCGCGCACCTCCGTCCAATCCTCTGGCGCATTGAAGGTATCAAATCGGAAGAAGCGTTGGAATTTCACGGCGTACTCATCTTGCGCCGGAACGTAGTAGCGATGCCCGCTGGCGGCAGCCGCGAGTTTGGCCGAGGAGGGATTGGGGACCTGATACAGCTCACGGCCCGTGGCGGGGTTGAGGCCGTAGCCGGCATACGCGAGGTCGACTGCGACGAGCAAGACCGCTGCGGCCGGCGCCAAGTTGCCAAGGGGCGTCGGCCGATTCGCAGGCGGGGTGTCGCCACCCGGAAGCCCCTCCCGCATGCGTGCGAACCGCCACACAATCACGCAGGCCAGTGCGGTGATCCCGACGCGAAACGTCGAAGCAATGAAGGACGATTGCGTGTCGAGCGCGAGAGCCGCGATGCCCGCGGCCAAGAGGATGGCCAGCGTGGCCGCGATGGCCCGCGAGGCCCAGCGCTTGGCCCCCGGGCTCGGCGTTCCCCAGCGCTCGGCGCCGGCGCCTGCGAGCAGTGCCAGGGCAAACACGAAGATCAGCATGATGCGCGTCGGCGCCTGGAACAAGTCGAAGGTCGGCACCCACCGGTAGAGCAGGGGGAAGAGGGGTGTGTTGTTTCCCAGCGCGAGAATCAGCGCCACCGGGAGGCAGATGGCGAGCAGCCCAAAGGGAAAGCGCGGCAAGGAGGCCTGCGCCTCGCGCCGGCGCCGAAGCCAGGCGATGAGCGCGACCAGACTCAGCCCGAGAGGAAGCAGGCCGATGTAGATTGCATCTTCCCAGTAGTTGGCAAAGCCCCAGAAGAGACCGCGCGCTGGGTTGCCGAAGAGATCGGGCGCGATCAGGCCTGCCAGTCGCCACGGCCAGAACGAGTAGGTGAGCGCCGTCTGGATGTCGATGCCGGAGGCGCGTTGCGAAGCGCGCAAGTACTCAAGCGTGGGCAGAACCTGGGCTGCGGCGAGTGCGAGCGCCAGCGCAGTCGAAACCGCCACATCAAACCATCGGCGCAGCACCGCGAGCACAGGGCGGTTGTCGCCGAGGTGACGTGCGGCGACCCACGCCGCGAGCAGCAACCACGTGTACCACCACGTCTGCCAGTGGCCGGCCAGGATCTGCATTGCCATGGTCAATGCCAAGAGCGTGCGCCGCCAGCGCGCGTGGGGCTCACTCAGCCGGTCGCCGACCAAGATGAGCCAGGGCACCCAGCCCAGCGCAGCGTTCAGGCTGAGGAAACCAGCGCGCGCGACGACGTACCCGGACAGTGAGAAGGCGAGCGCCGCAACGGATTGCGCCAACAGCCCGAGCCCGAGGCGCCGCGCGAGGCGGCTCATCCCGGCCCCGGCCAACACCCAGTGGAAGATGATCAACCAGGCGTGGCCCACCTCGACCGGAATGGCCAGCAGCAGCCAATTCGGTGGATATAGGAGCGCTGATTGCGCGTTGGCCAAGAGCGGTGCGCCCATGCCGACAAGTGGATTCCATAGGGGAAGATGTCCGGCCAGAACGGTCGTCTTGGCGAACTGATGCCACGGCTGGAATTGGAGCAAGGGCACTCCCCAGAAGATCGCCTGACCGCCGCCGATAGCCGGCCACAGGATGACCAAGGAGGTCGCCAGCACGATCAGCGTCGGCCACCAGGCCGGGGAGAGCCAAGTTCGCATGCGGGAGAGGGTCATCTTTCGAGCGCCAACCTCACCTTCTCAATCGTTCGCGCCAAAGCGAATCGGGATGGTGCCGCTTGTGAGAGTGAGCCGTCGCGCGGCTAGATCTATCCGCAGCACGGCGGAAGAACGGGCAAGACCACGAACACGTGCCAGCCGTCTACGGTGAAGCGAGATTCGATACCGGGCAGCGTGAGCAAGCCACTCGGCGCGGCGGCCAGCGCATCAGCGGGGCCAAGGATAACGTAATCCGCGCCGCTCGTGGCGAGCAAGGCCACCCGTGCGCTG
>MGOA01000109.1 GCA_001796965.1 Chloroflexi bacterium RBG_16_64_43 | reverse complement strand
GGTGGCGGCATTGGGCGCGGTACTGCTCTTGGTAGCCATCGTGTTCGGCTGGATTGCCATCGGCGCGGAGGTCGGGAACCGCCTGGCGGAGGTTCTCAAGTGGAAGTTGCACCCGGCCGCCGCGGCCGCGCTGGGCACCTTCGCGTTGACCCTGGTGCTCGCCTTCATCGGCATCGTGCCCTGCGTGGGCTGGCTGGGCTCGGCCATCGTCGGGGCCATCGGTCTGGGTGCAGTGGTGCTCACTCGTTTTGGCGCGCGCACCTACGGGGATGCGGCTCTGCTGGCTCCCCCGGCGCAGCCGGACTCGGCCTGAGTCACTTTGTGGAAAACGAAAACGGGCCAACCTATGCGGGTTGGCCCGTTGCTCTTGCAGAATCGCCTCTCGCTTTGGCGGACCTACTTGGTCGGCCTCTCCCAGCTGACGATCCACACCGCCGCGGCCGACGCTCCCAGCGCCCCCACAACCAGCAGAACCATACGCAAGCCCCTCAGGCCGAGCGCGCGCGTATCGAAGGCGACCACGGCAATCAACACCGCCGCGAGGATGGCCCAGGCGACCAGCCGCGGATGGCGGCCCAGCCCGTCGCCCAGGCGTTTCATATCGGCCTCATCACTCGGTCCTCCCGCAGCCGCTTAAAGAAGAGCTGCGCCTCGGGCACAAACGATTCGCGTGCGGCTTCCTCCCAGGCGCGGATGCTCAGCCGGCCCAGGCCTGTGGCTTCGTAGCCCGCGTCGCGCCACACTGGGCTGCGGGCCAAGGTGCGGTCTGCGTACACCAGAGCCGCCTCGCTTTGCAGCTCCGCCGAGGCGCGCTCCATGGCATGCAGCAGGAGTTGCAGCCCTTGCTCGGGGGTCACGACCGGAAGGATCAGCACCTCGTCGGCGCGGGTAACCAAGTTGTCGACTTGCCAGCCAATCAGGCCGATGATCTCGCCGTTCAACTCGAGCAGGAAGTATGCCTTCTGACCGAAGGCCGCCATGATGTCGGCCCGGCTCAGCAGGCGCGTCGGATGGCGCACAAGATTGATGAAGCCGGCAATCTCGTCGGCATCCGGCGGGCGACCGCGCCGCACCGAGGCTTCGCCGCGCGGTCGCGGCTGGGTCTCGGCCTCCGCCGGCCGCGGCACCATGGCCCAGGCCGCTTGCACCTGGTTCCAAGTCGACTCGAACGACTCATCGTTGTGGATGACAACATCGGCGCGGGCCAACTTCTCTTGCTGCGGCGGCTGCGCGGCCACACGCTGGCGGGCGGCCTGCTCGCTCATCCCGCGCTTCTCGCGCAGGCGCACCAGCTGGATCCATTCCGGAACGTGCGTCACCCACACTGTGTCGCACAGCTCGACCAAGCCGGATTCGAGCAGTTTGATGGCCTCGATCACCACCACCGGCGCGCGCGAGCGCTGCACCAGCAGGTCGAGTGCCTCGCGCACCAGAGGGTGAACCACCGCTTCGAGCTTGGCCAGGAGCTTTGAATCGGAGAAGACCAGTTTGGCCAGGGCCTGGCGGTTAACCTCGGCCTGGTCGTCGAGGATCCATTCGCCGAACGTCCGCACCACCTCGGCGTACCCGGGCGCACCTTTGGAAATCGAGCGGTGACTGAGCGCATCCGCATCGATACCGTACGCACCCAGGTGCTCGAGCATCTTGCGCACGACGCTCTTGCCGGTGGCGATGTTGCCTGTCAGCCCGATGACGAATTTGCCCGGCCAGCGGCTCATGGAGGCGGGAATCCACTGTGGGGGAATAGGTGCGGCTCGATTGTAGTCGGGGCTGGAGAGGCTGTCAAAGCGGGCGCGGTCTCAGGGCACGGCCGTGCGGGCGGCGTAGATCTGGTCGCCGACGGCCAGGTACAGCGTCTTGTCGATCCCCAGGGCGAGCGCCGTGGCTTCCCCTTCTTCGCTGGTCGTGACCCGGAAGCGCTCGAGGAAGTTGAGCGCCAGCGAGAAGCGGTACGCTCCGCGGCCGAATCCATCCAGGAAGAAGAGCGACGGTTCGGGCGGCTCGTTGTATGTCACGCGGACAAGCTGGGCATCCACAATCCGCGGCCCGGGCGCCCGTCCGGCGCGGGTGTCGTTGTAGAGCACCGAACCGCACACGTTGGCACCGGTCTGCCCCCCGCCCGGTGGTTCGTAGAGCGGGTTGTAGGCGCAGCGCGTGAGTTGCCCGTCGGCGTGCAAGAAGAACACATCCCCGTTGGCCACCCCGAAGTCGATCGTGTCGGTGAGGTTAGGCACGCCCGCATCGAAGTAGTCGTTGGGCGGCTGATCGAAATGAAAGCCGCGTGTGGCATAGCGCCAAAACCCGTTGCTCAGAGGGTCGAGCACATACAGGCGGCCGTTGTAGTAATCGATGGCGCGAGCACCAAGCCACCCGGTGCGCGGCGGCTCGAGCTCCCCGGCCACGGCCTCACCGCCCGGCGGGCAGTACAAGATGCCGCCTTGCGCGTCGACTGCGACCAACACGCCAGCCTTCGCCGATTGAGGCATCTGGGTGCCCACGGTGATGTCCGGCACCCACACCATGTCCACTGGCGTCTCGATCGTGTGCTCGGAGTAAGCGCCCGATTCACAATGGAAGCTCCCGTCAAGTTGATAGCCGCCCTGTCCGAGCACCAATCGCAACACGCGCCCCTGGGTGGCGTCCAAAACGAACATCTGGCGGTCGCCGGCCACCAGCGCACGAACGCGCGTGTTCGCCCCCAGCCCGCCGGGCACCATCGGGCTGAATTCGAGGGGCGTGATACCGTCGAGTTGGTCGAGCGCCGCCACGCCTTGCTGCTGCAACGCAGCCCGTTCCGGTGACTCGCCAAATCGCGCGGCATCCTCCAGGAGCAGCAGCACGTCGCCCCACGCTTGGCGCACCTGCGCGGGGTCGGAGGTGAGAGCGGCCGAGGCCGAGGCCTGGCGCGCCTGGTCCATCAACGCGGCAAACTGCTCGCTGCGACCACGGCGGAAATAGACCACGCTGACCAGAACAACCACGATCACCGGGATGGCGATGGCGGTGGCCAGCATGAGCTGCGGCGGCAAGGTGAGCATGCCGCGCTCCTGCAATGTGCCCGCCGGCATCAGCCGGGCGATGCCTTTGCGCACAGCCATCCAAGCACTGCGGGTCGTGGTGCCTGCGGCGCGGGCTACAGCGCTCAGAACCGCCCAGGCATTCAGTCTCGGCGTGGGCGGCGCATCTGCGAATGGAGCGACGTGCGGCAGCGCCCCGTCATCACGCCCGGTAAGGGAGGGCCCCACATGGATGGGCGGACGGCCGGAAGCCGGCATCTCGATAATCGGCCCATGAGGCGCGTGCGCTCGCGGCGTGGCTTCTCGTGCGCTGCGTTGCGGCGGAGGCGGCGCCTGCCCCGAAAGGGCGGGGGCTTCCACCGCGGGCTCACGAGGTGCGGCCTGTTGCGCCTCGCGAATGATCGAGAGCGCTTCGGCCGCCGAGCGCTGACCGGCGGATGTTACCGGGGGCGGAGGCGCTGGCGTGGCACGCTGTTCGCGCACCGCGGTCGCCAGGTCTGCTTGCTTTTGCGCACCGCCAGCCGCCGGAGCCAAGCGCGCCAGCATGCCGCTCGTCGAGCCCACATTGCGCTGGGCTATGCGTTCGGCTACGGCGCGCAGCGAGAGGCGTTCGGCCCCGTCCAGCGCGACGTTCCAACTCGGCGCGGGCATCGCAGCAATCAGCAGGCTCACCCCGCTCTCGCGCGGATCGTCGCCCAGCGGGGTATGCCCGTAACGCAGCTCCAGCGCGCGCGAGCTGCCCAGCGGGCGCGTTGCAGATTCTCCATGAGGAGGGAAGAGGTTCACCCTCCCGGGCTGTGCCACCACCGCCAGCACCGAGCCAACGTAGCCCAGATAGAGCGCCTCGTCATGAACGACCAGGCATATCAGGTTGGCCTGCAATGCGGTCGAGACAACCCCCGTGCCGGCCAGAAGCAGTTCTTCATTGACGGTGGTAAAGGCCGCCCGCAGCGCCGCGGTCACCGAGCCGGGGGTTTCGAAGTAAGCCCGCGAGCCAAGCTGGCACAACTCATCGGCCAGTGAGGCTGGCGCTGCGATGCCAGGTAACATGCCCAGGCCCATCAGCAAGATGTCGTTGCCGCGTCCGCGGGCACTGCGCCGCGGCGCCGGGCGCAGCAGGTACCCGCGCGGCATCTCCTCGCTCAGGTGAGCGTTGGAGTATTGCACCGGCAGGATTTCGGCATCGAGAACAGGCATGGCGCTATTGTAACCCGAAGGATTCGCGGGCGATTCGCATCGAGAGGCTGGCTGCAAGGAGTATGCCGGGAGGCAGAATCACCCTGAGCAAGGCGAAACGCGCCGCTGAGCTCATCGTCCGTGGGTATTCGAGGCGGGGACCCAGGATTGCGACCACCCGAGAAACGATTCGTGCGTGGCCAGCGCGGGTACCCGCCAGTAGCACGCGGGACTGACGATCACGATCGCCATGCGCGTGAGGCATGATCTAGATGCATGGGACACGTCGGGCCTAAAACGCACACGGGGCCGATCGCGTTGAGTCCGCGAACAGCCCCGTGATAGACCCCGACTTTGAAGTAGATGTCAGTTCTTGCCAGTGATGTACTCGTGAATACTCGCCGCGGCCCGCCGCCCGGCGACCATTGCGGTCACCACCAGGTCTGGCCCGGTCACGTCGTCGCCTCCAGCGTAGACCCCTGGACGCGAGGTTGCGCCGCTGGCGCGGTCGATCTCGATCAGCCCCCAGTCGTGAGTCTTCAGATCCGGCGTGCTCTCGCCGATTTCTGGATCCGGCCAGTAGCCCAGGGCGAGGACCACGGTGTCGGCCTCGACCACGAAGTTTGATCCTTCGATGGGTACCGGTTTGCGGCGGCCCTTGGCGTCCGGCTCGCCCAACTCGCACTGCAAGCACTCGACGCCGTTCACCCAACCATCCGGGCCGGCCAGGAAGCGCACCGGCTGGGTGAGGAAGCGGTAGCGTGCTCCTTCTTCGCGCGCGAGGGCGCGGTCCTTCTTGCCGCCCGGCATCTCGGCTTCGGTGCGCCGGTAGACACAGGTCACCTCTTCCGCGCCCAGTCGCAGCGCCGTGCGCAGGCAGTCGGAGGCGGTGTCACCGCCGCCCACCACAGCGACCCGGCGTCCGATGCGCGGCTTCTCGTGCATGTCGGGCGGCAGGAATTCTTCAGGCACGTTAGTGCGGATGAGGAAATCGGTCGATTGGTAGACTCCCGGAAGATCTTCTCCAGGCGCTTTCATCGTCGCCGGAATGAGGGATCCTACCCCGACGAAAACGGCTGAGAACCCTTCGGCGAAAAGCTGATCAATCGTGTGGGCCTTGCCGATGCGCGCGTTGGACACGAACTCGACTCCCGCGCGGCGCAGGTCATCGAGGCGTGCCTGCACGACACGCTTAGAGAGCTTGAAATTCGGAATGCCATAGACCAGCAATCCGCCCGGGGCGGGGAAGGCCTCAAACACGGTCACCGCATGCCCGCGCTGGACAAGTTGTTCGGCGCATGAGAGCCCAGCCGGGCCGGAGCCGACGATGGCGACCTTCTTCCCGGTGGGCGCGCCCCGCGGGATCTCAACCGTGCCCATGGCGCGCGCGTAGTCCGCGACGAACGCCTCGAGCGCGCCCGTCTGCCCCGGCTCGCCCTTCTTGTTGCGCACGCAGGCACCTTGGCACAACTGCTCGTGCGGGCATACGCGGCCGCAAATCTCGGGTAGTGAGGAGGTGGCGCGATAGATGGCGGCCGCACCCAGAAAATCCCCCTGCTCGATGAGCGCGAGGGCGGCCGGGATGTTGTTGTGCGCCGGGCATGCCTCAACGCAGGCCGCCGGAGCTGGGCATTGAATGCAGCGCATGGCTTCGCGCTTGGCCCGTTCGGCGTCGATGGGCAGGAAGGTTTCATCGAAGTCACGAATGCGATCACTGACCTCGCGCACCGGCAAGTCCTCGAAGGCTATCTTCATGCGCGCTTTGCGGTCGAGGGCATTGGAGTCGCTGGGCGTCGTCTGCATCGGGCTTCTCTCCTCAAGAGATGCAACGGTCTCTGCGCATCCATCTGATGGACATGCCAGAGCCCGTGTTGTGCCTCAAGTCACAATGAGTCTAATCGCCGAATTCGGGGCCAGTTAGGGCATGAAGTCACGTCTGCCGGAGATAAACATCACCCGCTCAAGGGAGGGCATTCCCGTCTCATGCCCTGCGCAAGGATGCCTTTGGGCCAGGTGCGGAGATTGCAGACATGGAAGGCCGGATTGCCTGCCTCGGTGTCCCGCCCCTCGGCAGCCCGGCAACCGGCCCCGCGAAAGCTGTCCGCCTCCATGGCGCGCGTCCACGGCAGCCTCCCACACGAGGGGCTCATCCTTCGCTAACCTTTCGCGTATGCCGGCTTCACATTCGGCCGTTACCTTGATGTGAATGAGGAGCCGGACATTGTCACGCTCGGCCGGTGGCCTCGCCACGGCTGGCCGCCTGCGACGCTCCCCTTTCGCACTGACGCTTCTGTCCTTATAATGGCGCCTTATACCCGTGCATGGCACACGCGCAGGACAACCCAGACTCGTTTCTGCGCGGGAGGTTGGGCATGAAGAAATGGATGTGGATCCTCATCTCGACGATCGTGGTGATCGTCGTGATTCTTGGAATCGTGTTCGTCGTGCGCCGCCAAGCGCAAAGCCAGCTCGGTTCGCTTCAGACTCAACCCGCCGTGATGGGCACGCTCACGGCCTCGGTGGGGGCCACCGGCACGCTGGAGGCACGTCAGTCATCCGGGCTGAGTTTCGCCTTGAGTGGCCGGGTGGGCACGGTGGGAGTGAAACTAGGTGACCGGGCGGCCGAGGAGGACATCCTGGCCTCCCTCGACCCGACCTCGCTGCCTCAGCAGGTGGTCGCCGCGCAAGCGGACTTGATCAATGCCCAGAAGGCACTCGACGACCTGCGCAGGTCTGATGTGCCTCGGGCTAATGCGCAGCTGGCCCTAGCAAACGCCCAGAAAGCATTTGACAACGCGAAGACAACCTACGACCGAATTGTGGTCGATTCCAAGAATGGCGGGTTGCTCAATGCGCAGGATTGGCTGGTTAAAGCCAGTGCGCGCTACAACTACCTGAGGCAACGGCCCGAGGCGAGCGTCGGCTATCAGATCTCGCTGCAGCAAGCCTACCTCGAATACATCCACGCTCTGCAAGCTGTGCAGAAGGCGCAGGCCGTCGTCGAGGATCCGCAGACACCTGGCGGCTCGGCCTCCCAGGCGACGATTGACTCGGTGACGGGGCAGTACGAAGTGGCCAAGGCCCAACTGGAGGAGGCCCAGCGCACGTACGACCGGCTGAAGGATGGACCCAACGCCGCGGATGTGGCAGCGGCCCAGTCGCGCGTGGATGCCATCCAAGCAACGCTCAACCAGGCGCGCATAAAAGCCCCCTTCGGTGGCACGATCACCGGCGTGGGTCTATTGCCTGGCGACCTGGTGACGCCGGGCACCGTGCTCATCACCATCGCAGATCTCTCCGAGCTGCATGTGGATTTGCCGATCGCCGAGGTTGATATCAACCGCGTGCAGGCAGGCCAGTCGGCCTCGCTCACCTTCGACGCGGTGCCCGAGGCAACCTTTACCGGGCGCGTCGTCAGCATCGGCTTCGCGCCGCGGGTTGCCGCCGGCGCGGTCACGTACCCGGTCACCGTCGTGCTGG
>MGOA01000108.1:0-10074 GCA_001796965.1 Chloroflexi bacterium RBG_16_64_43 | reverse complement strand
ACGCGAGGCGGCTGGGCCAGCGCGGCGAGTCGCTGGCGTGCCGGGCGCTGGTGGAGCGGGGGGCGCAGATCCTCGCGCGCAACGTGCGCACGCCCTATGGGGAGCTCGACATCGTTGCCCGCCTGGGCGGCGTGCTCGTCTTCGCCGAGGTCAAGGCGCGCAGCAACCGCAGCTTTGGCTCGCCGGAAGAGTCTCTCACCGCCACCAAGCAGGCGCATCTCATTGCCTCTGCCCAACACTACTTGGCGGCCAGCGAGCAACTCGAGGCCGACTGGCGCATCGACGTAGTGGCGATCGAATTCGGGCCAGGCGGCGAGACAGCCCGCCTGGAGATCATCGAGAATGCAGTGCGCGGCGACCGTCCGGCGGCCGCGCCATCTGTCGATGCCTGACGCCCGCCCACCTCAACCGCACGAGTCAAGCGTCCCCCTGCGGTCGCTGATCGCCGTCGTTGGCCCGACAGCCGTCGGCAAGAGCGCGCTGGCGCTTGGGCTAGCCGCGCGCGTCTCCGGCGAAATCGTATCCGCCGACTCGCGCCTGCTCTACCGCGGCCTGGACATTGGCACGGCCAAGCCGACCCGCGAAGAACGCGCGGCCGTGCCTCACCACCTTGTGGACGTAGCCGAAGTGGATCAGCCGTGGAGCCTGGCCGAGTACAAGGGAGAGGCGCTGCGGGCGATTGCCGGTATCCACACCCGCGGCCATGTGCCGTTGCTGGTGGGGGGAACCGGCCAATACGTGCGTGCGCTTCTAGAAGGCTGGATCATTCCGCGCACCATGCCCGACCCGGAATTGCGTGCAGAGCTTGCGGCCCGGGCCCAAGGTGAGGGTGCCTTGGCGCTTTACCGTGAACTCCAGGTGCGCGATCCGCAGGCCGCCGCCTCGATTGACCCGCGCAACGTGCGGCGCGTGATGCGAGCGCTGGAGGTGATCTACCTCACTGGGCATCCCTTCTCGGCTCAGCGCACACGCATGCGGGTGGGCTTCCGCACGCTGTGCCTGGGCCTCAGGATGCCGCGCGAGGAACTGTATGCGCGCGCGGATGCCCGCATCGAAACCATGCTCACCGCTGGCTGGGTAGAAGAAGTGCGCGGGCTGCTCTCGCGCGGTTTCTCGCCCGACCTGCCTGCCTTTTCTGCCCTCGGGTATCGTGAGATCGCGCGCCATGTGCAAGGGCAGCTCAGCCTGGAGGAATGCCGCACGGAAATCCGCCGTGCGACGCGCCGCCTGGTGCGTCACCAAGCGAACTGGTTTCGAGCGAGCGATCCAGACGTGGTGTGGCTTGCCGCTGGGCCACAGGCGCTGGAAACTGCCACGGTTCACGCCGAGAAGTTCCTGGCAATGCCTCACTAGCCGGCGGCCGACGCTTAACGAAGTAGGGAAGGCGGAGGCATGCCTCCGCCTTCCCTGTTATCCGCGCTGGGGTTTAGATCGAGGAGAAGGTCGAAGCGCAGCCTCGGCTCAGCGGCCCCAGAAGGCGAGATAAACGCCGGCGGCCAACAACGCGGTCGTCGGGATGGTGAGGACCCAGGCCATCGCCAGGTCGCGCAGGATGAGCCAATTCACCTTGCCCAGGCGTTCGGCGGCTCCCACACCCATGATGGCCGAACTCATCACCTGGGTCGTGGAGACTGGACCGCCCAGGATCGAAGCCCCGACGATCACCACCGCACCGGCCACCTGCGAGGTGAATCCGTGAATGGGACGGATGCGGAAGATTCGGCCGCCGAGGGTCCTGATCAGCCGCCATCCGCCTAGCGAAGTGCCCAAAGCGATGGCCGAGGCGCTCACCAGGATGACCCACGTGGGCACGTGAAAGGCCGGGATCAGGCCGCCGGCCACCAGCCCCATGGTGATCACGCCCATCGTCTTTTGCGCATCGTTCGAGCCATGGCCAAAGGCCAAGCCGATGAGGGTGACGATCTGCAGCGCCTTGAAGACGCGATTGATGGAGGGATTGGCGCCGCGCGAAGCCCACAGCGTCAGGCGCATCACCAGCCACCCAGCCAGCATGCCGAGCGGAGGCGCCACCAGCAGCGCGATGGCGATCTTGAGTAGCCCTGGCAGCCGCACCACCGCGAAACCACTGGAGAGGACCGCCGCGCCGAGCAACCCGCCCACCAGTGCATGCGAGGAGGAGGAGGGCAGGCCCAGAAACCAGGTGACGAGGTTCCAGACCACGGCCGCCGCCAAGCCGGCGATGACGACGTTGATCTGGATGGCCTGATCGTGCAGCATGCCTTCCCCGAGGGTAGTGGCCACAGCTAGGGGGAGGACGAACGGCGCGACGAAATGAGCGGCCGCCGCAGTGAATAGAGCCGCCCGCGGGCGCATGGCGCCGGAGGTGATGACCGTCGCCACGACGTTGCTGCTGTCGTGGAAGCCGTTCAGGAAATCAAACGCCACCGCCAGAGCCAACAACACGAGCAGAGCAATCGTCATGAATGTCCTCGGGAACGGAAAGGGCCAGCCAGACCGTGACGGGGCACTCCCCACCCGCGGCGATCGGCCTCAGGGCTTGCCGACCCACTCTCCCAGACGTTGGACTGCCAGGACGGTGAGGGCCAGAGCCGTGCCGGGGGCTGCTGCGAGCCAGGGCGCGCTGAGAAACACGAGCCGGCTCTCGTTGAGCATCTGGCCCCAGTCGGGGATGGAAGGCGCGCCTCCCAATCCCAGGAATGTCAGTGAGGCCGAGTTTACCAGAGCCCAACCGAAATGCAAAAGGGCATAAGCTGAAAGTGCCTCGAGTGTGTTTGGAAAGACGTGGTGTTGGAGCAGGCGCACCTCGCCTGCGCCAAGCGCGCGCGCAGCCATAACGAAGGGGCGGTGGGATGTCTCGGCGGCGGCCGAGCGCGCCAATCGGGCATAGCTCCCCACGCCGCCCAGCCCGACCGCCAGGATGATGGTGGCCTCGTGCTGCCCCAGTGCGGCGATCACGACCAAAGCCAGCACCAGGCCCGGCACCGAGAGCAACACATCGTTGGCGTGAACCAGGAGCCACTCCAACCATCCGCCCGCGTGCCCGGCCACCAACCCCCATATCGAACCCAGGGTCGCCGCAATGAGCGTGGCCGCGGCGGCCATGCGCAGCGTGCGCAATCCACCGGCCAAGAGGCGCAACCCCACGTCGCGCCCGAGCAGGTCGGTGCCCAGGGGATGGATCGGGCTGGGTGGCGCGAGCGATTCGAACGGTACGTTGAGCGCGGCGCCCGCGCTCAACATACCTCCCAGAAGAACGATAGCCAGCCAGGCCAGGGCGATCCACGGCGTGCGGCGCACGCGCGGGTCCTGGGTCATGAGCGAGGCGAGACGTGGCGGCGAGGGTCGTGAGGTCACTCGGCTTCCTCGCGCAGCCGCGGGTCGAGGCTGCTGGCCAGAACATCTGCCAGCAGGTTGAACAGCGCATACCCTGCCGCCATGAGTGCGACGATGGCCTGCACCAGAGGGAAATCGCCGCGCAGAATCGATTCGACAAGCAGCCGGCCGACACCCGGACGGGCGAAAAGTGTCTCGGTGACCATCGTCCCGCCAAGAAGGAATGCGGCCTCGACTCCCGCCATCGAGATAACCGGGGCGAGCGTGGTGCGCAGCGCGGACCATTCCAGCCGCCACAGCGGGCCAACGCCCCGCGCGCGGGCGGCGATGAAGAACGGCTCGCGGCGGGCACGCGCCAGGCCGGCTTCCGCTACCCGCCCGAGGCTGCAACCCGAGGCAATGCCCAGGGTCAACACCGGCAGCGCAAGTTGGGCCACATCGCGCACCGGTCCGGGGTGCAGCCCGGTGAGCAGCGGCACCGCGGCCCACAGGATGAGCAAGCCAGACCAGGCCACGGGCGTCGACGTACCCAAGACCAGCAGGGCGCCAGTCAGGCGCGCGAGCCATCGGACGGGGCGCCCGGCTTCCCAGGCGCTGGCACGCGAGGCCAGGCTGCCGAGCGTGAGGCCGAGGGCGATGGCCAGCAGCCAGGCCGAGAGCGCCAGGGGGGCCGTGAAGCGCATGCTCTGGGCGATCGCGCGCGCGACAGGCTGGCCGTCGAAGAGCGAGCGGCCCAGGTCGCCACGCACCAGGCCGCTCAGGAAGAGCGCATATTGCTGTAGCAGTGGGCGATCGAGGCCGAGCGCGGCGCGCATCTCGGCCGCCTGGGCCTGGCTGGCCAGCCCTTGCCCGAGAAGCGCCGCCAGCGGATCGATATGGCTCAGGCGAATGGCAAAAAACACCAACGTGGTGACCAGGCCGATGGTGGCCAGGCTGCCTAGGATTCGCCGAAGGAAGGTTCGCAGGCTCATAGGGAGAGGCCGACCCGCGGCCGGTGCGCCTCGCGCCTCAACCTCCTCGGCAGCGGGGCAAGCATGGGGCGGAACACGGGTCGCACGATTCTACGCTTCAGGGCTGCTTCAGGCTCACGTCGATCAGCAGCGGGAACCACCCTTGGGCATCAAAGCTCAGGCCTTGGACTCCGGCGCGCGCCACGTTGAGGTTGACGTAATCGCGCACCGGAAGGACGAGCGCCAGCGCCGCAACGCGCTGCTGGGCCTCGGCCATGAGCTGCAAGCGTTCCGCCGGGTCGGTGGCGCGCGCTGCTTCACCAAACAGCGTGTCGAGTTGCGCGTCCGCCACTCGCGCAAGGTTGTAGGACCCGTCGCTCACGAAGAACGGGCGCAAGAGGTCGGGGTCGGCGCCCGAGAGGTTGATCGAGAGCAGGTTGTACTTGCCCGCAGCCTGCGCCTCACGCAACCCCGCGAACGAAGCCACCTGCGTCAGGTTGACCCGGATGCCGATCGCCTCCCATTGCTGTTCGAGCATCTGGCCGACCTGCGGATTGAAGCCCCACGGCGGGATGACCACTTCCACGGTGAGCGCTGTGCCGTCCCTGACGCGCCATTCGGATGAAGGCGTGCGCTGCCAGCCGGCCTCATCCAGCAGGGTCTCGGCTCGCGCTGTGTCCTGCGCGGACGGTACCACCTCGACAAAGCCCCAGGTAGAGGAGGAAAGGGGGCTAGTCGCCACAGGGGAGAGGCCGCCGAAGATCGTGTCGATGATTGCCTGCCGCCCGGCGCTCGCGATCAGCGCCTGGCGCACGGAAAGATCATCGGTGGGCGGGGACTGGGTGTTGAAGTAGAGCGCCAGTGGTTGGCCGGGGATCGGAACCGGCATGAGCTGGAAGGAGGGGTCCTGTTGGAGGCGCAGTGCATCCTGCGGCGGCAGCTCGCCCATCACGTCGGCCTCGCCCGAGAGCAAGGCGGGCGCGCGTGTGGCCGGGTCTGCGTAGAAACGAAAGATGATGCGCTCCACGGCCGCCTTGCGGTTGCTATATATGGAAGGGCCCCAGGCATAGTCCGAGTTGCGTTCGAGCGTCAGATGATCCCCGCTGATGTATTCGGCGAAGCGGTACGGCCCGCTGCCCACCTGGTGGAACTGATAGTCCGCGTCGCCCCAGTGCGCAAGGGCCGTCGGCGAGGCCATGCCACAATACGGCTGCGAAAGCGCGTCCAGGAGCGGCGCAAACGGCTCGCTCAGGCTCAGGCGCACCGTCAATGCGTCGAGCACTTCAACGCGGGTGAGCGGACCGAGCATGAAACGCGCCTTCTGCGATTTCGTCTCCGGATTGAGGATCCGTTCCAGGTTGATGCGCACGGCTTCGCCGTTGAATGGCGTGCCGTCGTGAAAGCTCACCCCGGCCCGCAGCGAAAAGGTGTAGCTCAGGCCGTCGGTGCTGATCGTCCAGGCGCGGGCCAGCCCGGGCACGAAGCGGCCTTGCGCATCGCGGAAGATGAGCGTGTCGTACACCGAGCGCAGCGGGATGCCGAGTTCGGAGGAGGCATTGATGTGCGGGTCGAGCCCGGTCGGTACGAGGGTCAAACCGTAACGCAGTTCACTCACCGGGGAGGGAGGGGCGGCGCAGGCGGCGAGCAGCCCGCACAACATAAGGCCCGCCGCGAGAAGACGGGCGCCGAACTTACGCATGAGGCCTCCTGAGGAAGCGTGCGCGGCCAGTATACCAAAGAGAACGCAGCCCCACGCCGCAGACCTGGGCGAACGGAACTGCCTGGGCCAGGTGATATAATCTCGGCGCACATATCCGTGCAACACGAATCTGCGGGAGGTGAAGCGAACAGAGCTCGGGGAGGAATAGCGCATGGACCTGTGGCTGCGCGGCTCGCTGCGCGCCGCTGCAGGTTGACGAGGCAGAGGGTTCCTTGCCGCAGGGCAGGGTTAATCTCCGGCGCCGCCGGAGAGAAAATCGACAGATCAGCGGAAGCCCTCTGGGCGAGCCACCGCCCATCTCCTTCCCCCCGCGGGGTCACCCGCATGAGCCTCAGGGCCAAGACGGTGCAGGCAACTGCGCCGGCAACCCCCGGGGCGTGGCCGACACAACCGAGCACGACGATCGATCTGGGCTGAGCTCGCGCGCGGCATGCACAGCGCGCCGAGCGCGAGGCGCGCGCGTCGGCCGTGCATACGGCAGACGCTCCGGTTGTGAAATGACCCAAACAGGCACGAGGAGGTCTTGCATGTGTGGCATCGTGGCTTACGTCGGTTCACGTGAGGCCGCACCGATTCTGCTCGACGGACTCAAGCGGCTGGAGTATCGCGGTTACGATTCGGCGGGCATCGCCGTCCTGACCGGCGACCACTTCGAAATCCGGCGCGATGTGGGCAAGCTCAACAACCTGATCGGCAAAGTGAGCGCCGCGCCGGTGCACGGGTCGGTGGGCATCGGCCACACGCGCTGGGCCACCCACGGCGAGCCCAGCGAGCGCAACGCGCACCCGCACACCAGCGCCTCGGGCGAGGTGGTGGTAGTGCACAACGGAATCGTCGAGAACTTCATCCCGCTCAAGGAGGAATTGCAGGCGGAGGGTGTCACCTTCACCTCCGACACCGACACCGAGGTCATCGTGCATCTGGTCGACCGCTACCTGCACGCGGGCTTTCCTTTCACCGAGGCGGCGCGGCGGGCGATCGCTCATTTGCGCGGGGCGCACGGCATCGTGCTCCTCTCGCTGCGTGAGCCGGGCACCATTGTGGCCGCACGCGTGGGCCATGCCGGCGGGGTGGTGGTTGGCCAGGGCCAGGGCGAAATGTTCATCGCCTCCGACATGCCGGCGCTGCTCGAGCATACGCGCGAGATGGCGTTCCTCGACCCGGGGCAGATGGTGGTGGTCACGCGCGATGGATTCCGGGCGAGCACGCTGGAGGGTGAGCCGCTCGACCTGCCGCTGCAATCGGTTTCGTGGGATCCGGTGGCCGCTGAGAAAGGCAACTACAAGCACTTCATGCAGAAAGAAATCCACGAGCAAGTGCGCTCGATCGGCGACACGATTGCCGGGCGGGTGGATTTCGAGCACGGGCGAGTGATGCTACCCGACCTCAACCTGACCCCCGAGTATGCCAAGCGCATTCGGCGCATCGTGCTGACCGCCTGCGGCACCGCGGCGCATGCCGGCATGGTGGGACGGCTGCTGATCGAGCGCTTGGCCCACATTCCGGCCGAGGTCGAGATCGCCTCCGAGTTCCGTTACCGCGACCCGATCCTGGATTCCGACACGGTGGTCATCGCCATCAGCCAATCGGGCGAGACGGCCGATACGCTGGCCGCTATGGAGGAGGCCCGCCGCAAAGGCGCCAGGCTGTGGAGCATCGTCAATGTGATCGGCTCGCAGGCGATGCGCATGGCCGACGGATACATCTCGATGCAATCCGGCCCGGAGATCGGCGTGGCCTCGACCAAAGCCTTCACCGCGCCGCTGGTCGATCTGTACCTCTTGGCGCTGCACCTGGCCGAGATGCGCGGAACACTCAGCGATGACGAGCGCCGTGCACGGGTCGCTGAACTGCGCCGGCTGCCGCGCCTGGTGGGCGAATGCCTGGCGCGCGAGAGCGAAGTGGAACGGGTGGCGGTGGCTCTACAGCATATGGACCACTGCCTGTACCTGGGGCGCGGCATCAACATGCCCATCGCCTACGAGGGCGCGCTCAAACTCAAAGAGATCTCCTACATCCACGCCGAAGGTTACCCCGCCGGCGAGATGAAGCACGGGCCGATCGCACTCATCGAACCGAGCATGCCGGTGGTGGCACTCGCGCCGCGCGATCCGTGGTACGAGAAGATGCTCAGCCAGGTGGAGCAAGCCAAGGCTCGCGGAGGAGTGGTGATGGCCGTGGTTACCGACGGCGACAGCCTGATGCCTTCCAAGGCGGACCACACGCTGTTCGTGCCGGAGGTCTCGTGGATGCTCAGCCCGGTGCTGACCGTCATCCCTCTGCAAATGCTCGCCTACCATATCGCGGTGCTGCGCGGGTGCGACGTGGATCAGCCTCGCAACCTGGCCAAGAGCGTCACCGTCGAATAGCGCGCGCGCCACACCTGAGGGCCGGGCGGATGGCCTGGCCCTTTCTTTTTGGAGAGGGAGACTGGGTTGGGCGTGCGCCGAGGCTTGACCCCCATCGCCTGTCACGAGGTGGCCATTGCGGATGAGTCGCACAGCCATGTGAAGGTTGGAACGCAGCCGCGTCCTTGGCCAGGCGCTTTGCGGCGCCTTCGGCGCGGGCCGCGCGATCACAAGTCGACAGGACAAGCAAAGCGGTGGGTGCCCCACGCCCGCCTTCACCGATCCAAGCGGGCAAGCTGCACGAATTCCACTTCCGGAAGCCGAAAAGAACCGATTCCGGTCTGGGTGCCGTATAAAGAGATAACTACTACCTATATAATAAGAAATAGGGTAGGTGGACCGAGGAGGTTCATACGGCATGGCAGAGATGACAATCCAGCGCATGGCCTGCGCGCGGATGCCGACCGAGGAGGGGGAGTTCCAACTGTGCCTGTATCGCAACGATCGCGATGGGCTCGATCACCTGGCGCTGGTGATGGGCGAGGTGTCCGGCGGCGAGCGCGTGCTGGTGCGGGTGCATTCGCAGTGCTACACTGGTGACGTGCTTGGTTCGCGGCGTTGCGATTGCGGGGAACAACTGCATCGCGCGATGCGTGCGATTGCTGCAGCCGGGCGAGGCGTGGTGCTGTACCTGCCGCAGGAGGGGCGCGGCATCGGGCTGCTCGACAAGCTGCGCGCGTACAACTTGCAGGAGCAAGGCTACGACACGGTGGAAGCCAACGTCGCGCTCGGTCACCAGCCTGACGAACGCGACTACCGCATGGCGGCGCTCATCCTGCGAGACCTGGGTGTGCGCTCAATCGATATGCTCACCAACAATCCGCAAAAGATCGCTAGCTTGAAGGCGCTGGGCGTACGCGTAGCGCGGCGCGTGCCGCTGCCGGCCAGGGTTCACGCCGAGAACGCGCACTACCTGGCGACCAAAGTGCAGCGCATGAATCATCTGCTCTCGTTGCCGGGCGCGGCGCTGGTGCCGGTGCCTGTGCGCCACAACGGACATGGCCACGAAGCATGATGGGCGTCAACGGTGGCACAGGCTGATGGGCCTGCGGCGCACGCATTCGAACGCGGGTGACGTGGCGACCGCGCTCCGCAACCGAACCCATACTGCGGAGTTCAGTTGCCGGACGGCGCGAATGCGGCGGGGGGCGGCATGAAGGACGCTCTAACCAGTGATGCCGGTGCGGGAATCGCGGCCATGGCTGCGATGAAACCGCGTCCCGCCTTGAGGCGCCATTCGCTGTGGTTCACGGCCCCGCTCCAGGTGGAAGTGCGTGAAGAGGATCTAGCCTGGCCCGCGCCGGGCCAACTGCTGGTTGAGACTATCGCCTCAGCCATCAGTGCCGGGACGGAGATGCTGCTTTATCGGGGCGAAGCCCCGAGCGAATTGGCGGCCGACGACACGATTGGCGCACTGCGCGGCACGCTGGCCTTCCCGCTCAAGTATGGTTATGCAGCCGTGGGGCGAGTGGCCGCGGTGGGCGATGCGTCGCTGGCCGGCTGGGAAGGGCGGCGGGTCTTCGCCTTTCATCCGCATGAGAGCCTCTTCGTTGCTGCGCCGGGGGAACTGATCGCGCTGCCCGCCGAAATGACGACGGAAGATGCGCTATTCCTGGCAAACATGGAGACGGCCGTCACGACGGAAGATGCGCTATTCCTGGCAAACATGGAGACGGCCGTC
>MGOA01000107.1 GCA_001796965.1 Chloroflexi bacterium RBG_16_64_43 | reverse complement strand
CCAGCCAGACAATGCCTACGCGCGCACCAAGCGAGGCGTGGACATGGAGCGCGTGGCCTTCTTCGCCACGGCAGTCACCACTCTGATCTCGGCCGGCTTCGGCGCCATCCCCGGTTCCTTCTTCGGTAACGGCTTCGAGGTCTTCCTGGCGGAGAACATCATCCGCTACCCTGAAAAGACCACGATGGAGTACTCGGTCATCGGCCACCTGCACATCATGCTGGCTCTGATCGCCATCATGATCACCCTAATCGTCGGCCGCTGGCTCAACTTCAGAGGCATCCTGCACAAGATCGCCATGCCCCTGATCATCCTGGGCACCATCGTGCTCAACCTGGGCGTCTGGGGCGTGGTCACGCCGCTCGAGCCGGTGGCCCACATGATCATCTACGTGGGAGCCACTCCGGCCATGCTGGGCGCGCTGATGCTGGTCATCTTCGGCTGGCAGAAGCTCATTCGCGAGGGCGTGGCCGGCATCCAGAAGCCGACATTCCTCCAGAAGCTGGCCGCCTTGGTGCGCGACCCGCTCAAGTTCGGCCCGCTGTGGCAAATGGTCTTCATGAACTTCACCGTCAGCGGCATCGGCATCCTCATGGCCGTCCGCTTGGACGAGGTCTTCAGAGTCTGGCCGGCGCGCGAGGAGCGCATCGAGCTGACCGGCCATTGGCATGTGCTCTCGGCAATCGTCGCCACCATCATCCTGTTGTACTACGGCGACATGATCGGTCTGAAGGGAAAGGTCCGCAGCCTGTACGGTTGGGCAATCATCATCCTGTCCGACATCGCCTTCGCCTCGGTCACCATTTTCGAGATGAAGCGCTTGTTCATTTCCGAGGCCGCTCAGCAGCCACTGGTCAACACGGTCATGCTATTGATGGATCTTGGCCTGGGGATGTTGCTCGTCGTCCTGGCAATGGTCATGGTCTGGAGGCTGGCCGACCTCATCAAGAAGAAGGGTCGTTGGTCCGAAGAACTCGGGCAAGATGATCTCTCTGCGGAGGTGCGGTGATGAAACGCCGGATCGTCCCGCTCCTAGCAGTCGTCCTGATTCTGTCGGCCTGCGGCACCGTCGACCTGAACGCCCCGCTCCCCGTCTTCGAGACCGGCGCGGATCCGGAGGCGTGGGCACTCGTCCCAGCGGGGGAGTTCCTTTCCGGACAGCACAATCGCCCGGTGATGGTGGACCATGGCTACGAGATCATGGTCACGGACGTGACCGTGGGCCAGTACGCTGCATTCCTGAACCATGCATTGGCTGAAGGCACGCTGCACATCGACGGCGGCCAGGTCGTCGGCTTCTACCCCGGCGACGAGTTCCACGCGGTCAAGCACGAGGTTGAAATTGCAGCCGCCGATTACCTCTTCGTCCCCTTGGGCGACCCCGCCTCTCGCTTCGCATTCGACGGCTCCGCCTTCTCCGCCAACACGGGCTACGAGACCCACCCGATGACGAACGTCTCCTGGTTCGGCGCCTGGGGCTACTGCGGGACCTACGGATACCGCCTTCCCTCCGAATTGGAATGGGAGAAGGCCGCCCGTGGTTCCGCGGACGACCGCCCCTTCCCGTGGGGCGAGGAGATCCAGCGCAACAACGCCAACTTCTACGCCAGCCGCGATCCTTTCGAGGACATGGGTAGCTTTGGCTCGCGCACCAGCCCGGTCGGCTTCTACAATGGCCGAACATACGACGGCTACGACACCCTGAATGCGGTCAGCCCCTACGGACTCCACGATATGGCTGGCAACGTCTGGCAATGGACCGGCGATGTGTATGAAGGGCAGCACTACCGCTACCTGCGCGGGGGATCGAAAGACACCTACGAAATGGACTTGCGCGTTTGGGTTCGCAACAATGCAACGCCGACCGATTACAGCCCGGGTGTAGGGTTCCGCTGCACGAGAGACCCGTAGACCGATGAGCGAAGCATCCCGCTCCCAGGCCTCAACTGCGCTGCTGCCGCCCGATCGGATGGCAGACTTCTCTCGGAGATCCTCATGAAGGCTGCTTTCGCCAAGCTGAGGCTCTATTGGCCCTTGACCAAGTCCCTGCAGACTGGCCTGCTGCTTTCCACCGGCCTGGCCGGATACATGAGCGCGCGCTGCCCGGTCTTGCACTGGAGCGACCTGCTCGGCCTGGGGCTCAGCCTGTTCATGGCCATCGCCGGCTCGACCATCCTGAACATGTGGTACGACCGCGACATCGACTCGGTCATGAACCGCACCCATCATCGCCCGTTGGCAGATGGCCGGGTATTACCCAACGAAGCCTTGCGACTCGGGTTGGTGCTCTCCATTCTGGGCGTCGGGCTGGCTGGGTGGATGGCTCCGCTCTTTGGGCTGATCGTCCTCACCGGGTTGTTCTTCGACGCGGTCGTTTACACCCTGTGGCTCAAGCGCCGGACGTGCTGGAGCATCGTGTGGGGCGGGGTTTCCGGCGGGATGCCCATCCTCGCCGGACGCACCTTCGGCCTCGGATACGTTGACGGCGTCGGCATCCTGCTAGCCCTGGCGGTATTGTTCTGGATCCCGACTCACATCCTGACCTTCTCAATGCGCTACCAGGATGACTACGCAGCCGCTGGAATTCCCACCTTTCCCTCAACGTACGGATTGGCGGCGACCCGCGCCACAATCGCCGTCTCCAGCGTCGTTGCTGCGCTGTGCATCGGCGCGGCCGGCGTCCTGATCGGGATGGAATGGGGCTTCGTCCGTCTGCTAGCGGTTCTCTCCGCCGGGCTGCTGCTATTGGGAGTTGCCAGCGTCTTCCGTCCTACCGAACGGATCAACTTCGGTCTCTTCAAGTACGCCTCGGTGTACATGCTCAGTGCGATGATCTTGCTGTCGATCTGAGCGGCGCCCGTGCGACGACACGCGGGGCTCCGGGGATTCCTGGCCGGACGTGAGGGACATCCTTGAGAATCACGATCCTCAACCGTCTCCTTCTCCTGTTCACATCTCTCTTGGCCGCATATCAAATCGCCCTCGGCATCGAAGGACTGGGCACGCTGCCCACCATCGCCTACACCATCGCCTTCGGCATCCTGCTCGTCGCCGGGCTGCTACTCATCATTCTGGGGTATGACGTGCTGGATAGTCCTATCGTGGTCATCGTCACGACCGGGATTCCACTCAGCCTGTCGTTGGGGCTGGTATGGGAACACAGCTCCGCCTATCGAACCTCGTACCTGGTTTTCGGGGTTGCCGGATTCCTGGCTGTGCTGGCAACTCGTCTCCTTCCCCTGCGTAGCAAATTACCCGTTCTCGTGCTGGCGGTCGTCCACGGCATCGCCGGGCTGACGATCCTCGGGCTTCCTATACTTCTCAGCCTCACAGGGCAGGCGCGCCCAGGGTTCAGCTTGGTGGGGGTCGGTGGGGCGCTCATCGGCGTCGGGGGGTTGCTGCTGGCACTGCTCAAGGCCGGCAAGCCTCTCGTTTCACGCGCAATCATTCTGAAGCTTCTGCCGGGGTTGTTGTTGCTCATGACGGCTGCCTTCGTCGCAGGATTCGCATTGGGGTAGCTGCGTTGGGCAAGCGTTTCGCAAGCCGCTCGTTCTACTCATTCGATAACACGTGGAGGAAACCATGACCTCGAGGAACAAGTGGTGGGCCAAGACACTGCGCATCATCGGGATTGTGCTGATGAGTCTGACTGCCGCCTTCACCATCATGGGCGGGGCAGGGACGAGCTGCGTGGCACTGAATCCCACCGGGTTCGGAGAGAAGTTCGCCCCGATCGCCAGAGTCCAGTGGCTCTATATTCTTTTCGTCCTGGTCACGCTTGCCATCGGCATCATGGGCGTGCGCGCCGTCGTGCTTCTTGTGCGGGGGACCAAGAACGCATATCGGTACGCGCTGATCGCATTGGCTCTGGGCATCCTGGTTGGGGGTGGTCACATGGCCGCCTCGCGTCTCCTGCGCGGATCGTCGATGCCGGTGGACATGGTTGTCTACACCACCCTCCTGACGTTGATCGTCTTCCTGCTCTTTCGCATCCCGGGCATCTGGGTGGGAGTCGATTTTGCGAAAACCGCTACCGAGAAGACTGGGCGACAAGCTGCAGCCATCGCGCTGGGCGCGTCAGGGCTGCTTGTCTTGAGTATCCAATTCATTATGTCCCCTACCCACAGCATCGATGGAATAAACTACGCCGACGTCTGGCACACATCCCTTACACTCGTTGGTACGAGTTTGGTCCTCGTCGGTGTTGCGCGCGCCAGCGCTTGGAAGCTCGTCCGGTTGGCTCTCGCCCACAACAACAAGACTTCCACCGCGTGAGGCGCTCAGGAGACACGCAACGAACGCGCCCGGTCGCCATCCTGATGTAATGCATCTTTCCCTCGTCTCTCATGAACCTGCCCCGACTGGCGTCGGGGCAGGTTCGTTTTCGATTCCGTGAACTGCGGTCACATCCCAAAGCTACTGTGAGCTTGGCCGGGGCATCGGGCAAGTCAATCTCGTCTCTCGTCTCCCAGGCGTGGCCGCCATTGGTGCTTTCTCTCGCCAATTCGCGGAGACTGAGCGACGCTTCTTAGGTAGTGACACCGAAAATTCTTCGTGCCGGTTCATTGGTCGCCTGCGAGGCGCTCCAGCTCTGCTGGAACGAATGGGAAGAAGCGGCCAAAGATGGCCGTGCAGATCACTCGCCTCTGAGGCTCACTTGCCGCTTGCAGATCCCGTCGAGAACATCATGGTCCGCCGGCAAGTTCGCCTCGTGGGCCGACCCATGCTCAAGCGGCGAGATTCTCGCGGCAAACGAAGACTGTACCATGGGGTATCCAAGCGCTTGACAGCGTTTTGGCGTTTTTGTCCATTTCCGTGTGACATTCTGCGCCCTCGCATGTGACGCCTCTCACTTTGCCAGCGGCTTCCTTGGCAGTATCCATATGGTATCGCGTGTATGCGGATTTCCGCATACACGCAACGGGGCGCACAATGGATAAGGTTCAACTCTCCCAAGAAGTAATCCGCCTGCACGCCGACTTGTGCTCGGCGCTGGCGGACCCCAGCCGCCTGCTCCTCCTTTATGCACTAGCTGACAAACCGCGCACCGTCACCGAACTGACCGCCGACGTGAACCTCAGCCAGCCCACCGCCTCGCGCCACCTGCGCATTCTGCGCGAGCACGGCCTGGTGCGCGCCGCTCGCCAAGCCCAGAACATCGAATACACGTTGTGCGATCACCGCATTCTCGACGCGCTCGACCTGTTGCGCGCCGTCTTGCGCGACAGCATCGCCCACCGCGCCAGCCTCATCTCTGAGTAACCCGGCAAGAACGCAGGAGCCTCTATGAGGAAACGAATCCCCGTCTGGCTGATCGGCCTGATCGTCACCCTGGCCGTCATCCTCATCCCGGTCGCGGCGTTCTGGCCCAGGGCCTCACGACCACCGGATGATCCGCAGGCGGCGATCCAGCCGACCCCCATCCATACCTCCCATGCAGATATCGTCCAGGGGCCCTTGAGCACCCCGCAAGAGGTCACGCGCAATTGCCTCACCTGCCACGCGGATGCGGCGGGCGAAGTGATGAAGACAACGCACTGGACCTGGGCATCGGAACCCTTCAACGTCCCTTGGCGCGATGAGCCGGTGACGATCGGCAAGGCCAACCAGATCAACAACTTCTGTATCGGGGCGCAAGGAAATCAGAAGCAGTGCATGTCGTGCCACACCGGTTACGGCTGGCAGGAAGATGCGTCGTACGACTTCGGTGTGCAAGAGAACGTGGATTGCCTTTCCTGCCACGCCGATCCCGCGACTTACGCCAAGGGCGACTACGGCAATCCGGTCGAAGGTATCGACCTGCTTACGGCGGCGAGGAGCGTGCGCGCCCCGACGCGCGAGATTTGCGGCAAGTGTCACTTCGATGGCGGCGGCGGCAACGGCGTAAAGCATGGCGACCTCGACCAAAGTTTGATCTTCCCCACCGATGAGCTCGATGTGCACATGGGCAAGTTCGATATGCAGTGCACGGCCTGCCATACCACCAGCGATCACCAGATCCTTGGCCGCATCATCGCCGACAACTACACCGTCGATCCGGCGGAACAAGTCACATGCACCCAATGCCACGCCCAGGCGCCGCATGCGGATGAGCGCCTGAATTCGCACTTGGCCACCGTGGCCTGCCAGACCTGCCATATTCCGGCCATGGCCATCAAGGACCCCACCAAGACTTATTGGGATTGGTCAACCTCCGGCCAGGACCTGCCCGAGGATCACTACACCTACCTCAAGATCAAGGGTTCGTTCGTCTATCAGAAGGACTTCAAGCCAACCTATTTGTGGTTCAACGGGAACCTCGCCTACCGTTACCTGCTAGGGGACAAGATCGACCCGACCCGCCCAACACTCATCGATCAGCCCGCCGGCAGCCTTGAGGATACCGACTCGCGCATCTTCCCCTTCAAGCTGCACGTCGCCAAACAGCCTTACGATCGACGCTTCTCCTACTTGCTACAGCCCATCACCGCCGGGGATGACGGCTACTGGACCAACTTCGATTGGGACAACTCGTTCCGCCTGGCTGAGATGATCATGGGTCTTGAGTACTCAGGGAGCTACGGTTTCGCCGAGACCTACATGTACTGGCCGACAACCCATATGGTGCAACCCAAAGAAGACGCTCTGCAGTGCAACGACTGCCACTCTGCCAACGGCCGCCTGGATTGGGAAATGCTGGGGTACCCTGGCGATCCCATGGAATGGGGCGGGAGGTTTGACCCCCAATGAAGCGCAAGAACCTGATCCTTACGAGCGCGCTCGTCATCCTGGCCGGGGCCAGCGTGGTCGGAGTTGCCGTCGCGCGCAGCACCGCCCTGCCCGCCTCCCAACCCTCGCCAATTCACCCGCAGTTTGCGTTTCTCGACGAACAGGGCATGAATGTTCTGGAGAGCGGCGCGCCGGTTTCCACCCAGCGCACCTGCGGTGAGTGCCACGACACCGAGTTCATCGCCAATCACAGCTTTCATAGCGATATGGGTCTGAGCGATTTCGGAGCCTCCGGCCAGGCGCGTGCCTGGGATCTCAGCAACGGCCCATTCGGCAAGTGGAATCCGCTCACGTACCGTACCCTTTCGGCAGCGGGCGATGGGCGGCTCGACATGGGGACCTCCGACTGGGTGCGCGCCAACGCCGCGCGTTTCGTCGGCGGCGGGCCAGCCGCCATAAGCCGCAGCGGAGCGGCTCTTCCATCGGGCGATCCAAACCCAGAGAACTGGAACTGGACCGCCTCGGGAGTGTTGGAAGTGGATTGCTTCCTCTGCCACCTGCCCAACCCCAACAACGAGGCCCGCGTCACAGCCATTCAGGCGGGAGACTTCCGCGGAGCCGCAACAGCTACCCTGGCCGGCACCGGCATCGTCGACTCCGTTGGCAGCGCCTACACGTGGAACCGCTCGGCCTTCACCGAGGCTGGCCTGCTGGCAACGGTCACGATCCAAGACCCAACCAACGAGAATTGCGCACAGTGCCACGGCCTTGTACACACGGGGAACATACCCCTCACCCTCACCGGTTGCGACTTGACCAACTGGCAGACCGCCACCACCGGCCAGGTCATCTCCGGCGACGATGTTGATCAATCGGGGATGAACCTGGCCGACAAGGATAGCCTTACCCGCTCGTGGGATGTTCACGCCGAGCGCGGTCTCGAATGCACCGATTGCCACTACTCGCTCAACAACCCGACCTACTCGGTCAAAGAACAGGCGCCCTCCCATCTGGAGTTCGACCCGCGGCGGCTGGAGATCGGTGAGTATCTGCAGCGGCCCGATCACAACTTGGCCCGCGGGCAGAGCGCGCAAAACACAGTGGCCCCGGGACTGCGAGGCACGATGCGCCGCTGCGAGAGCTGCCACGAAACGGCCGCCTCGCACACCTGGTTGCCGTACACCGAACGCCACATGGACGAACTCGCATGCGAGAGCTGCCACACACCGCAGCTCCATGCGCCGGCCGTGGAGTCGTACGACTGGACGGTTCTGCGCCCGAATGGCGAGGCAGTTAGCACGTGCCGCGGCGTAGAAGGCGCAAGCGGGTCGCTCACGGACCTGGTGACCGGGTTCACCCCGGTGTTGCTTTCGCGCCAGACCCTGGATGGAGATTCTCAACTCGCACCCTACAACTTGGTCACGGCCTGGTACTGGGTGTACGACGATCCCACTGGCCCGCGTCCGGTGCGGCTCCAGGACCTGCAAGCCGTGTACCTCAAGGGCGGGACGTATCTGCCGGAGGTCGTGATAGCGCTCGACTCGGACGGCGACGGATTATTGAGCGAGGCGGAATTGCGCCTCAACACTCCCGAGAAGGTGTCGGTCATTGCCACCCGCCTTGCATCGATCGGCCTTGCCAACCCGCGCATCGAGGGCGAAATCCAACCCTACAGCATCAATCACAACGTGGCGGAAGGTGAGTGGGCCACGCGGGATTGCCGGACCTGCCACAGCGACGGTTCGCGCCTCACTGAGCCGGTGACGCTCGCAGGCGTAGTGCCGGGCGGCGTCCAGCCCGAGTTCGTCAAGGATTCGAACACGCGCACCACCGGCACCCTGGCGGTGACCGGCGAGTTACTGACGTATTCCCCTGCCACGCGCGACCAGAACCTATATGTCTTCGGCCACAACCGAGTACCGTGGGTGGACTGGACTGGCGGACTATTCTTCCTGGGCGTGCTGGGCGCGGTTGTCGCGCATGGTGGGCTGCGTTTCTTCTCTGCACTCAAGGCCCCGCGCCGCAGAACGGAAACGAAGCGCGTATATATGTACGCGGTCTACGAACGGTTTTGGCATTGGCTGCAGACTTTCGCCATCCTCATCCTGCTCTTCACCGGTTTGGTCATCCACCGCCCGGCGGTGTTCGGCCTGTTCAGTTTCCCGCATGTCGTCGCGGTCCATAACGTCCTGGCCATCCTGCTGGTGATCAACGCCGGGCTGTCGCTCTTCTACCATCTGGTCAGCGGCGAGATCCGCCAATACTTGCCGCGCCCTTACGGCTTCTTCGACGACGCCATCCTGCAGGCCAAGTACTACCTGGGCGGCATCTTCCGCGGCCAAGTGCACCCGTTCGAGAAGCGGCCGGAGGCGAAGCTCAACCCGTTGCAGCAGGTGACTTACTTTGGCATCCTCAACGTGCTGCTGCCGCTGCAAATCGTCACCGGCGCGCTCATGATGGGCGTGCAGTTGTTCCCGCAGGGTGCCGCGTGGTTGGGTGGCCTGCCGCTCCTGGCTCCCTTCCATAGCATGGTGGCGTGGACCTTCGCTGCTTTTGTCGTCGGCCACGTCTACCTCACCACCACCGGGCCGCGGCCGCTCACTTCGATCCGAGCCATGATGAACGGGTGGGAAGAGATCGAAGTCCACGGAGAAGAAAGCGTGGGCGACAATCCTCCCACACGAAAGGAGACGCCATGACAACCCTTGCGCCTGCTCGGCCCAAATCGCGGACGGGTATACGAGGATTCTTCTCCCGCCCCGAGAAGCCCTACATCCATCCTTATCTGGGCGGCGCGCTGCTGGGGATCGTTCTCTTCCTCGCGTTCCTCATCACGCGCAATGGCCTGGGCGCCTCGGGCGGCATGAACCGCTACGTGGCTGTCGTGGAAGACGCCATCGCCCCAGGCCACATCGATCGCACGCCCTACCTGCTGAAGCTGGCCGGCGGGGCGAAGAACGCGCTGGACGATTGGAGCGTCCCGCTTATCACCGGCGCGCTTCTCGGCGGGATGGTCTCGGGCTTCTTCAACGGTAGGCTCAAGCCCGAAATCAACAAGGGCCCGCGCATTACCAACCGCACCCGCCTCATCCTGGCCTTCAGCGGCGGGGCCATCATGGCCTACGGCGCACGCATGGCGCGCGGCTGCACCTCGGGCCAGGCGCTCTCCGGCGGGGCCACCCTCTCGGCCGGCTCGTGGGCGCTCATGATGTGCATCTTCGGTGGGGCCTACGCGCTGGCGTACTTCCTGCGCCGGGCATGGAATTAGGAGGCGGCGATGCCTATCTTCCCACTTCAAGCTTTCCTTCTGCCGCTGAGCGAAAACCCGTGGACCTACTTGGTCTTCGGGGTCATCGGGTTCGGATTCGGCTACGTGCTCGAGCTCTCCGGTTTCGGCAACTCC
>MGOA01000106.1 GCA_001796965.1 Chloroflexi bacterium RBG_16_64_43 | reverse complement strand
GCCGCGTTTATCCATAAGATGTATCGTACCCCTCTTTGGCATAACCGGTGGTGGGTGGCTGAAGCGAGAAAGCAAACGGGTGCAAGCACTGGATTCCCGCCAGGACCACGCGGGAATGACGATCAAGATCTTAGAGCTCGTCGTCCCCGCATGCACGAGGCGGGGACCAAGGATGACTCTTGTTGGCCGAATTCGGGAGGCTGCGGGGCGCATCAGCCAAGCTCGTCGTCCCCGCGAAGGCGGGGACCCACATGATCCACAGCATGCCATTGCCGCTTCACGGTCGAAGTAGGATGTGGGGGGTTGGGGGAGCACGGGAGCGAAGCTCCCTGCTCCCCTGCAAGAAGAATTCATACCCCTCCCCATTTCATGGGGAGCCTGCCCTGCAAAGGGGGGCAAGGGGTGGGGCTAGTGTGATTAGCCCTGCAGCGCAGGATGTTGCCGCTACTTGAGCAACAACGGCCGCAGGCTTGCGGCCCAGGCGCGGATCGCTGCCCAATCGCGGTGATCGCCCTCGCTCCACACGCCCAACAGAACGCTGATGCGGAACTTGATCCGGTCCCCCAGGGACGGGACCTTGCTGATATCGAGCACGCCGGCGAAGAAGCCCTCGCTCAGCGGGCGCACCAGATCGCGGACCGGCTGCATCCACGTCTCCACAAAACTTCGGACATCACCCTTCTTCATGGCCAGGGTCATGCATACCTGGAAGGCGGCGAAGGGCCTGCTGGCGAGCTCGGCGCGATGCGCCTGCACGAAGGCCAGGGCCTCCGGCAGCCAGTGCCCCGCCTGGATCGCGCTGCCCACCACCACGGCATCATAGGGAGCGAGGTCCATCACCTTCTGCACGGGCAGCACATCCACGAGCCCGCCGCCTTCAGCGAGTGTCTTACCGACCGCCTCGGCCACACCAGCCGTAGCGCCGTGGCGGGTGGCAAACGTTACGAGTATCTTCTTTGGCATTGTGATTTCCCCCAAATGTAATGATGTGTGACCCGGTTAGCGGGCAGCGCGCGGCGACCCGCCGCTGGTATGCCGGAACTTGCCCACTGGAAAGGAGCTTGACGAGTTAGCGTGAGTGGCTAAATGCACGAAGGGCATTCTTTTCGCGGATGAACTTGCCCGGGCTGATGATTGGCAGGGTGGCAAGCGAGGACGTCTCGCCGATGCTGGCTTGCTTCTCGCTGCGAAGTAGCCCTTCGACGGAGTGCCCAGCCCAAGGGAACCTGGCGGCCAGGGCGAGTGTCCGTCTTCTCTGTTCAGATTGATGAGGTCCTTCCCATTTTCAGGCGGACTCGCCCCGCCTGTCGTCTCGTTTCTAGCCACCTCGACAGACCGCCCCAGTCGGTAGCAGTTGCGCTTCAGATCATCAGCGTTTCGTCCTTCTTGGTCGCAATACACGGAGAAGGTGACACGCATCATGTACCCGTGCAACGCCAAATCCACCTGGCGCCCCCAAGACCTTCTCCAAGACCTGAGGGGCCCAGCGCATTCCCCTCTACCACCTCATCCTCAAGAACACCTCCACCACCTTCGGGTCGAAGTGCGAGCCGGCGCCGGCGCGGATGTGCTCGAGGGCTTTGGCCGCCGGCCAGGCGGCGCGGTAGGGGCGGTCGGAACGAAGCGCGTCCCACACGTCGATCACCGCAAATACGCGCGCCGCGAGCGGAATAGCCTCACCCACCAACCCTCGCGGATAGCCGCTCCCATCCCACTTCTCGTGATGCGCATACGGGATGTCGATCGCGGGCGCCAAGTACGCAATCGGGGAGAGCAGCTCGTAGGCATACACCGGGTGCTGGCGCATCACCTCCCACTCTGCCTCGGTCAGCGCGCCCGGCTTGAGCAACACGGTGTCCGGCACGCCCATCTTGCCGATATCGTGCAGGAGCGCGCCGCGGCGGATGTGCAGCAGCGCCGTTTCGGAGAATCCCATCTCGCGCGCCATTTGCTCGGTCATCTGCGCCACGCGCTGGGTGTGGCCCTCGGTCTCCTTATCGCGCAGGTCGAGAGCGCGCGACCAGCCTTCGATCGTCGCGTCGTAGGCCAGCGTCAGGTCGGCATTCGAGCGCTGCAGGCCGTCGAACAGGCGCGAGCTGTCGATCGCCACCGCCGCCTGGCCGGCCAGCGTGGCCAGGAATTCCTCCCACTCGCGGTCGATCACGAACGGCTTGCGTCCGAAGATCTCGATCACGCCTTTGACCTCGCCCTTGGCGATGAGGGGGAGAGCATAGTAGCCGACAAAGCCCTCCTCGGCGAGCAGCGGCGCGCGGGCCAGCGTGCCGGGCGAGACGCGCAAATCGTCGATGCGCACCGGCACGCGCGTGGCGGCCGCCCGCCCCGCCTGCCCCTCGCCCAGGCGCAGCTTGGTGTGCTCGAGCGCGCGCGTGCGGAACCCGCGCGAGGCGAAGTGCTCCAGGCGCAATGAGTGCGGGTCGAGCAGCAGCACATCCGCCGCCTCGGCATGCAACTGGGTCGTGGCCTGGTCGAGCAGCACCGCCAGCGTCACCTTGAGGTCCAGGCTCGAGACGATGGCATTATCGATTGCGCGCAGGGATTGCAGCCGATCGAGCTGGCGCTCGAGCTGGCTCTCGATCGATTCGCGCGCGCGCCGTGTACGCAGCGCGCCGATTCCGTAGGCCAGGTCGCGCGCCATCTGCTCCAGCAGGAGCACCTCTTCTTCGACTGCAAACCCGCCCTGCTCGCCAGCGTAGATGGCCAGAACGCCAAGAACCTCGCCGGGTGCGGAGCCAAGAGGCAAGACCAGGACCGAAGCGCAACCGCGGTCGAGGGTGGTCCTGGTCCACGCATCGTGAAAGGGAGCCGCGCCTAGATCTTGGAACACTTGCGGGCGCCCGCTGCGAATGGCGAGCCCCACCGGGTTTTCGCCCTGCGGTCCCTCGCCCCACGAGAGCGGCAGCGAGTCCAGATCCTCGCCGATCAGGCCGGCATGCGCCATGGGGCGGATCGTGCGTGCTTCGTCCTGCTCGGCAAAGGCCACCCAGGCCGCAATATAGCCGCCGGAGGTGACAATCACTTGACAGACGTTTTGCAGCAGGTCGCTTTCATTCTCGGCGCGGACCAACGCCTGGTTGCTCTCGCCCAGAGTGCGAAGCGCCCGCACCACGGTCGAGAGCTGCGCCAGCGCGCGATCGCGCTCCTCCAGGCGGTTCTGGTTGGTCTCGGCCAACGTGTCGAGGGCGGCGGTCACCTCGCCCAATTCGTCCCCGGCATGGGTTATGCCAGTACGTGCGCTCAAATCGCCCGCGGCGAGCTTGCGGGCCACCTCCACCAGCGTGCGCGTGCGGCGCATGATGAAGAATTCGCTGCCGGCCCAGGTTGCAACCAGCCCAAGTAGGAACAACCCGCCTAGCGCCAGGCCGGCGCGGGTGATTGCGCTATCCAAGCGCGCGTAGGCTTGCGCGGCCGGGATACCGACCGAGACATACACCGCGCCTGGCCGGTCGGCCACGAGCGAGGTATATCCAAAGAGCCGGTGTTCTCCATCGAGGCCGACCGCCTCGAATACGCCTTCGCCCTGCCCCTGGGTAATTGCCATGTACAGCGGCGCTTCGGGCACCTCTTGGCCAACCCAACCTTCTTCTTCGGGGAAGCGCGCCAGAACGGTGCCGAGGCTGTCGATCACGGTCACGGAGCTTCCCAGAGGCAACCCAGCGCCCGCGGCGAGTTGGCCGAGCCAATCCAGGCTGAGGGCGGCATACACCACCCCGTGCAGTGCACCCGACTCATCGTGAATCGGATAGCCCATGTTGATGGCCACGCGGCCGGTGATGCGGCCCACCTGGAATTCGCCAACGGAGAAATCCCCGCTGGAGAGCGCGCGTTGGAAGTAACCCCGGTCGGTGATGTTGACGGGAGCTGTGAGCGGCACGGCGCTGCAGTAGATGTTGCCGTCGAGCGTCGCCGCGCCGAGGTTGGCCACGGATGGATAGGCTGGCATGACCCCGGCCACATAGCCCGAGCATTCATGCCCGCTTGTGGGCCAGACTTCATCTTGCCCGCTCAGGAGAATGAGCAATTCACGCGTGCTGTTGACAACGTGCTGCTGATCGTGGGCGGCCAGGTGCGCGAAATCCAGCGCCTCTTGCTTGGCGCGCGCGGCCTCGCTGCGCCGCTCGCTGATGCCGAAGCTCAAGACGACGGCGAAGGCCGGCAGAATGGCAAGCAGCACCAATCCAAAGAGAGGCAGGCGCAAGCTGCTAAACAATCTGGGGCGCGTGCGATCGTTAGGATCTGTCAAACCCAGACCCCCCGTCTGAGAGTAAGTATTGCAGACACTTCCAGGTATATTACGCGCCAACCCCTTACAAGTCCCTTACAGGGCCCTCAAAACACCACATATGGGGGGATGCTCGGTACAAAGTACACCCCCAGGCAACTTCTCCCCCGGCCTGAGCGATGGCGGGCATGGTCAAGCTGCAGGCGTAGGCGGAGAATGCACGACCGTGGCCGGTTGGGCCACGGTCGCCTTCCACAAGAGAGGGTTTGAGACGAAGAGGGCTAGGAGCCGAGCGCGGCCTCAGGCTCCGGCTCAATGAAGTGACAGAGCCTTCGCGATGCCCGCGTGCATCGATCCGCGGCGCTACCCCCACCACACCCAGCGGAACTGGTAGATCCCGGTGAGCGGAGGCAGCGGCCCGGAGAATGCTGCCGGCAACTTGTAGTTGACCGGGTTCAAGTTGCCGACCGCATATAGATAAGAGGGTTTGCCGGCGTGCAAGTTAAAAGCTGTGCTCACCCACGCCTGGGCGATGGTCGGCTGCAACGAGGGCCATATGTCATAGATGGGATTGCGCATGCCCAAGGCGAAAGGAAAACCAAAAGCGACGTCGGCCATATTGCTGTTGAAGCCCAACATCATGTACGCGCCCTGAAAGGAATTGAAGAACTCGGTCAGGGGCGGGTTTCCGGGGCCGATATAGGGGCCGGCCTTTACCGTCTTGCATGACGAGAAGGCGGCCCAGCGCACGTTCTGGAAGCGAGCATTGCCTGCCCAGGCGCCGCCGTAGTCCTTCACCTTGCCGAAGTACCATGCCGATGGGGATCCGTGCCCCGAGAAGTAAACGAAGTCGGCCCGGTCTACCCCATAGGTGCAGTCAATGCCGCCCAGCGTGCAATCCCGCCAGTCTTTCTCCCAGGCGGCGTCGTTGCCGTAGTTGAACTTCTTGGCCCAGCCATTGCCCCCAAGCCAGTTGTAGAAACCTTCGGCGTCGGGTTTGGTCTGGCCCAGGTTGAGCTCGGGATCGTGATAGTTCATCACCCACTCGATGCCGACACCGAGCTGGGGGCCACTCCCCTGCGGAGGATTCTCGCTGGCCGCCGGACGCAATGGTGGACCGAAGGCCAGGGCGGATTCGGAGGCATTGTGCGCCGTCAGTGGCAGGTAGACGGTCTGCACCGGGCCCGTGAAGACCGCCGCCTCCCCCGCCTGGTTGTAGGTGTTCTCTGCGTGGACCGTGAGGATGTGCCCGGAGGGGTGGCCCTCCGGATTGGGCAGTGGCCCCAGGTCGATGGAATTCGCCCCGCTGTCCATCACGCCGTTGGCCAGCTCGCCGCCCTCAGATGAAATCGTGAAGGTGAATGGTCCGAAGTCGCCGGCGATGCTGAAGTCGATGGTGATCGGATCGTCCGGCAGAAAGACGTCGCCATCGAGCGGATTGAGGATGCTCACAACCGGGGCAAACCCTTCCACGCCCGGCATCGTGGTTTCCTTCAGCGCAACGGTCGTCCCGCCGATGTCCGCCGTGGCATCAGGGAAAGACCACACGGGCATGAGGGCATCCTGAGGCATATCGGGGTAGCCGAGGTAGTACTCCATCACCGGCGTGCCGGGATCCACAGCCATCTCCGCCGGGAAGCCGGCTTTGAAGCGGCTGACGGCGAGAGGCATGGGGACCACTGGGTAAGAACCGATCGGGGTCGCCTCGCGCGCGCGGCCGAAGAGCGGCGCAGAAAGTGCCTGCAGGCCGGGCAGGGTGTCGTCGAGCGAGGGCGTCGCCGGCGCGCCGGCAAACAGCAGCGACAGGTGACCGCCAGGGCCGCCCACCGGGATGTAGTCGGGGGCAAGGGTGCCGATGTCAATGGCCAGCGGGATCTGCACCAGCTTGCCGATGATCGTGTCGGTTGTGGTCTCATCCGCCGGGTCCACCGTGGTGAGGTGGATCGAGTTCACGATGTAAGGCGGGTCGCTGCGGCAATTGATGTATTGCGGCTCGACTGTATTGGCGGGGAACAGCCCGCGGTTCGTCAGGAAGTTGCACACATCGGCCGGAGTTGGGTCGACGGTCATCTGCGTCTCGCCAAACGCCTTTTCAAAATTGACGGCAAACAACCCACCTGTGCCGTCAAACTGGTTGACCATGTTGCCGTCGTCGGGATTGAGGGCGAAGAAGTTGTCCAACATGCCCCGGTTACCGACCATGCTGACCTCGGTGGCGCCCACGCCGTTCAGTAAGGCAGCATTGTCCATGACCACCACGTCGTCGACCGGGTATGGCAGGATGTGAAAGACGGGCATGGTTGGGGGGAGAGATTGAGGGCGGCTGGGTGGGGCAGGGTCGCGGCTGGCGAGTGTCGTCGGGGGGGCAGCCAAGCTGATGTACGAAAGAGCCAACGCGAAGATGACGAACAGGTTGACGATGCGTTTGTGGGACATGTTGGCTCCTTGATCCCCTCAACGTAGGAGAAGCCCCGAGACATCCGAACAACGCAATCCTATCGATGTATTTTAGTCGGATTTGTCGCTTTTGCAAGTGACACTGGGTCAAGCCTGTGTATGTGAATTGCCGTCAGGCGCTTCCAGGCCCGCCTCTTGGGTTACAGGCTGGGAATCGGTGTTGCGCGGGCTTCTGGCAGCATTCAGAGCCCCCCTGGCCGGGGCCGGCGGCAGTTGAGCATGCTGAGAAGGCATGTAGCGGGAAAACAGCGACCGTGGCCGGACTTGCCACGGTCGCCTTCCACGCGGGAGGGTTTGAGAGATCGAGAGCTAGCCGCCAACGGCGAGCATGACCGCGCGCACGGCGGACTGCATGAGCGGCACGGGCAGCAGGCCGAGGGCGAGCGTTGCCACGGCGGCCACGGCCACCACGCCCGCGGTCAGGCGGTCGAGGTGCACCTCGGGCGAGCCTTCGCGCATGTACATGGCGACGATCACGCGCAGGTAGTAGTAGGCGGAGATAAAGGAGGTGATGACGCCAACGATGGCCAACCACACCAGGCCGCCATCCAGCGCGGCGCGAAAGACGTAGACCTTGGCCACCAGGCCGGCGGTGGGCGGAATGCCGGTGAGCGAAAGCATGAAGATGGTCATGGCCAGCGCCAGCAGCGGATGCTTGCGCGCGAGGCCGGAGTAATCCGGCGGGGTGAGGCCCGTGCCGTACTCGCGCTCGAGGGCGACGACCACACCCCACGCGCCCAGGTTGGTGACGGCGTAGGCGAGCAGATAGAAGAGCGCGGCGGCCACGGCGCCCGCGGAGGCGGCGGGCGTGCCGAGCGCGGCGACGGCCATCAGGATGTAGCCGGCGTGGGCGATCGAAGAGTAGGCCAGCATGCGCTTGAGGTTCATCTGCACCAGCGCGGCCAGGTTGCCGACGATCATCGTCAGGGCGGCGAGGCCGGCCACCAGCGGAACCCAGGTGAAGCTCATCGCGGGCAGCGCCCAGGCGAGCAGGCGCAGCAGTGCGGCAAAGCCACCGGCCTTGGCCGCCACCGACATGAAGCCGGCAACGGGCGTGGGCGCGCCTTCATAAACATCGGGCGTCCACATGTGGAAGGGAACCGCAGCCACCTTGAAGCCCAGCCCGACGAGGATCAGCCCAATGCCAGCGTAGCTGACCAGGGGCACGCTGTCGCTCGCAGTGAACTGGGCAAGCTGCGCGGCGATGACCGGCAGTTGTGTGGAACCGGTGGCGCCGAAGATGAGCGCGATGCCGTAGACCAGCATGCCGGTGGCGAATGCGCCGAGCAGGAAGTACTTGAGCGAGGCCTCCTCGGAAGCCAGGCGCGGGCGGGCAAAGCCGGCCAGGACGTAGAGCGGGATGGAAAGCAACTCCAGCGCCAGGAAGATGACGATGAGATCGGCGGCGGA
>MGOA01000105.1 GCA_001796965.1 Chloroflexi bacterium RBG_16_64_43 | reverse complement strand
GTCGTCGAAGACGAAGTAGGTATCGTATTCGCGATAGCGGCGCACACGGACAACGGCGAATGGCTCGGCGGCCATGGCCTGCACCACGCTTTCGCGATCCGCCAGGCGCACCTTCACCTGCACCTCGAACGATTCGCCCTCCGTGGCTCCGCCAATGGCCACCAGCTTGGAGAAGACCGAGGTCTCACGTTCGATGAGGAACGTGTCGATGCGCTTGGCCACCTCGCGTGCCTGGCGCACCAGCTCGGCTTCGTCGAGTGTCTGCAACACGCGCCCGCGCATTAGCCACCGCCCGGCCACCATCACATCGGTCACGTCCGAGGCGTGGGCGGTGTACACCAGTTGGGAGTACAGCGCATCGGTGCTGCGCGAGAAGCTGGGCGAATTGTGCAAGGTCGACAGGTCAACCACCGCCACATCGGCCGACTTACCCGGCTCGAGCGACCCGATGCGGTCGCCCATGTAGAGCGCCTTGGCGCCCAGGCGCGTCGCCATCGTCAGCGCCATGCGCGCCGGCAGCGCGGTGGGCATGCCGCTCTGGCCCTTGGCGATGAATGCCGCCAAGCGCGTTTCTTCGAACATGTCCAGGTCGTTATTGGAGGCCGGTCCGTCGGTGCCAATGCCCACCGCCAAACCGGTCTCGAGCATCTTGACCACCGGCGCGAAACCCGAGGCCAGCTTCATGTTGGAGGAGGGGTTGTGCGCGACGCCCACGTTGTAGTGCAAGAGGGTACGCATTTCGCCTTCGTCGATATGCACGCAGTGCGCCGCCAGCACTTTCGCGTCGAACAGGTTCTGTTTCTTGACGTAGGGAATGACCGGCATGCCGTGCTCGCGGCGCGAGTTCTCAACCTCCAGCGCGGTTTCCGAGAGGTGGGTGTGCAGCGGCACGTCGAACTCGGCAGCCAATTCGGCGCTCTGGCGCAGCATGTCGGCGGTGCACAAATAAGGCGAATGCGGACCAACGGCCGGCATCACCAGCGGGTGATCCTTCCAGCGCTGGATGAATTCGCGCGAGGCTGCCAGTGCATCCTCGAAAGACGGGGCATCCGGGCTGGGGAACTTGAGGACCGTTTGCGCGCACAGCGCGCGCATCCCGGCCTCGGCGGTCGCCGCAGCCACGTCCTCTTCGAAATAGTACATGTCGGCGAAGCAGGTCACGCCCGAGCGAATCATCTCGGCGCAGGCCAGGCGTGTGCCCAGGCGCACGAAATCGGGCGTGGCGAATTGGCGCTCGACAGGGAACATGTAGCCGAGCAGCCACACGTCCAGGCGCAAGTCGTCGGCAATGCCGCGCAAGAGGGTCATCGCCGCATGGGTGTGGGCGTTGACCAGGCCTGGAATGACCACGCGTCCGCCGCAATCTACGCGCTCCCCGGCTTGGTACCCCGCTTCGACCTCTGTCTGAGGCCCGATCGCCGCAATGCGTCCCTCGCGAACGGCCATCGCGCCGGGCGAGAAGACGTGATACTCCTCATCCATCGTCAGAAAGACACCGTTGGTGAGGAGCAGGTCGGCTTTCTTCACTTTGCACCTCGTGAGGCTGGGCAGGCAGGCCGGGCGCGGCGCGGCGGCCCTGCACCGATTGGCTGGATTATACTTATCGATCTACCTCCCAACAACACCTCTGGTTGGTGGCGGAGGTCCCGCCCATGCAGGTGCCCCATGCGCGCAGTCGACCTGATCATCAAGAAGAGAGATGGCCTCGAACTGACGAAGGAGGAGATCGACTTCTTCGTCGCCGGCCTGACCTCGGGTGAAATCCCCGATTACCAGGTTTCGGCCTGGGCGATGGCGGTTCTGTGGCGCGGGATGAGCGTGCGTGAGACAACCGACCTGACACTCGCCATGGCTCATTCGGGCGAGATGCTCGACCTGAGCGGAGTGGTCAAGTTCGCGGTCGACAAGCATTCGACCGGGGGCGTGGGCGATAAGACGACCCTCGTCGTGGAACCGATCGTTGCCGCCTGCGGCGTGCCAATAGGTAAGATGTCGGGGCGCGGGTTGGGCTTCTCGGGTGGCACGCTCGACAAGATGGAATCTATCCCCGGCTTCCGTGCCACGCTTACCCGCGAGGAATTCGTGCGCCAGCTCAAGGACATCGGCTTGGTGCTGTGCGGCCAGACGGGAGAGTTGGCCCCCGCCGACGGTAAGCTGTATGCGCTGCGCGATGTGACCGGGACCGTGCCGGCGCTGCCGCTCATCGCCTCGAGCGTGATGAGCAAGAAGATCGCGGCCGGGGCGCGGGGCATCGTCCTGGATGTCAAGGTGGGCTTGGGCGCCTTCATGCCTACGGTCGAGGAGGCCACCCACTTGGCGCAACTCATGGTGGGCATCGGCAAACGCGCCGGGCGGCGCATGGTGGCGCTGGTCTCGGACATGAACCAGCCTCTGGGCTGCGCCGTCGGTAACGCGCTGGAAGTGCGCGAGGCGATCGATACGCTCAAAGGCGGTGGCCCAACCGACCTCCGTGAACATTGCCTGGAGGTGGCGGCACACCTGCTGATGGTGGCCGGCGCGGCGCGCTCGATTGCGGCTGCGCGAGGGCTGGCCCTCTCCCGGCTCGAGGATGGCTCGGCGGCGGCCAAGTTCCGCGCGCTCATCGCGCGCCAGGGCGGCGCGGCGGAGGTGGTCGACCGTCCGCAGCTCTTGCCTGCCGCGCCGCTCCACGCCGCGCTGCGCGCGGCGCGCGCCGGCCACGTGGCCCAAGCCAATGCGCGTGTTATCGGCGAGTGCGCGGTGGGGCTGGGCGCGGGCCGGGCTAAGAAGGGCGACCCGATCGACCCGGCGGTCGGCATCCTGATGAAGGTCAAGGTCGGCGACCGGATAGACGCGGGTGGCGAGCTGTGCGAGGTGCACGCCCGCACCCAAGTGCTGCTCGATCAGGCGCTCGAACAATTGCCCGCCGCATTCGTCATTTCCTCAAGGCGGGTCGAACCGCTTCCGCTGTTCTACAAGACCATTCGCGGGTAGCTGTGGCCTGGGCTTTGTTGGGGCACGCCATGGCGTGCCCCTACGAGACCCTGCTCCAGCAGGTCTGCTGCATTCGCGGCCGTCGCCAAAAATGCACTTTTGCGGGCTCGGCATGCCGTGCCCGAAGGGGGCTGCCAATGTGTAACGAAAACGGCCGCGTCTAATGACGCGGCCGTTTCATCCCCACGCGCGAGATCCTATCCTTCGCCCCACATCCACTCCCACCAGATGCGCCAGGTCGGCAGGGCGGGCGGCTGGGCGTCCACCACGGACACAGCCGGAGCGGCGGAGGCCGGAGTTACCGGCTGCACCAACACCTCGCCCGGCAGGGCCATCTTGCCTTCGCTGCGCGCCCAGCGCGCAACCGCCTCGTCGCTGCGCGCCCCGGCGATCTCTGTCGCCAAACCGGCCGATTGGCTCGAAAGCGCCGTGACCTGCGAATCCAGCCGTCGCTCGAGCTGCCCCAGCTCGCTCGCCTGACCGATCCGCCGCCACAGCTCGCCGAGCAGGAGGAAGATCACGACGACCGCTACGATGGCCATCCAGCGGCTGGAGCGTTCGGGTTGGGCTTTCGGTTCAGACGGGGTTTCCATGCGGCCTCGGTCCAACTATACGCGGATTGAGCGCGGCTGGCAAGACGCCGGCCGCGATCAGCCGAGCTCGATGAACTCCAGGTCTCGCCCGGCCGTGTCGAGCAGGCAGAAACTGGCGCTCTCCAGCCGCACGCCGCCCACGGCCCCCGGGTTGACTACCTGAGTCGTCCCGTGCATTTCGTTGCGGCGGCGATGGGTGTGCCCGCAGAACACGAAATCGAAGTTGCCATATCGCACGAGTTCATCCAGCGCCTCGGCGCGGTGGCCGTGCACTGCTCCCACGCGCACCCCATCCAGTACGGCGCGGAAATCCGGAGCGGCGGAGCTACCGTTGCCGAGCGCCTCAAGCACCCGCGCAATGGCCGGCAGGTCGTGATCCATGTTGCCGTGGACGTAGTCCACCTTCAACCCCGCAAACAGACGCAGCGTTGTCGCACGCGCCAGGTCGCCGCAATGCAGAACATGCGCCACGCCGCGGGCGCGCGCGATTTCGAGCGCACGGGCTGTGTTGCCCAGGTCGTCGTGCGTGTCGGAAAGGATCGCCAGGATCATGACGTCTCCACGGCAAGTTCGGTTAGTTGCTGGATGACGCGCTCACCCGCGCGGCGCCCTTCGTGCCGCGGGTACGGGATGCGGTAGCGAATCTTGCGCCAGACCCAGCGGCTCTGCATGAACGCGTTGATGCGCGAGAAGCGGTGCCGGTCGCGGGGCCCGTAGGGGTAGTCCTCCAGCCGCGTCGCGCGCCCCCCGATCCACTTCTCGATTCGATTGCTGCTATAGAAGCGGCGCGGCGGACGCAGCACGCGCCGCAGCAGCCCGAAGTACGTGCGAATTGTTTCCGCTTCCATCTCCTGCATCGAGTCGGTGTTCAACGCAAGATCGATCGACTCGCTGGGGAGGTCATTCGCCGCAGCAGGCGTAAGGCATATGAAATCATATCCCTCGACATCGACCAGCCGAGCGTTATTCTCCCCAAGCATGAGGAACCGCGCCTGCGGAAACGTCAGCGAGAGTAGCACCGTCGAGAAGGGGAGGATCTCCGGCAGGTCGACCAGGATGAGCGTGCTGTTGGGGATGAGTTGGCGCAGGGCGAGCGCCAGCAGACCGGTGCCTGGGCCGATCTCGAGCGCGACAAGCCGCTGCCGCCCGCAGGTGATGTCGTCCGAGAAGAATGGCGCGATCGAATGCAGATGATGGAGCGCGCGCAGGTAATCGTACGAGAGGCGGCGGCCGAACCAGGGGTAGCCAAGGCGCACACCGCCGAGTGTGAGGCGCGGCAATGAGAGTGCGAGCGCCCGGCGCGCCGCATCACTGCCGGCCCACGGCGGTTCGGGCCGCTGCACCGAAAGCCACAGCAGCCGGTCGACCATGTTGAGCCAATCTAGCTCGGAATATGACCGCCCCGGGAAGTAGAAGCCACTTTCGCCGCGCAACTGGGCGATGCCGCGCTGTGCGTCGACCAAGGAGAAGCCAGCCTCGGCCTTGTGATGTTGCCAGTAGGGCGAGAGCGTGTGCGCCGCTTCCGCTTCCCGCGCGAGTCCGACCTCGAGGGAACGGGCGATGAGACGCGCGCGCTCGGGAGGCAGTTGGACCGTGAGAGTGTGTTTCTCGCTCGGCATGTGGCTCGGCGCCTAGAGGGGGATTTGGCGGTTGGCCACCGTCTCAATCAGATCGCTCGCGCTGGCGGTGGCGCTGCCCACGTGCGCGAGATAAGAGGTGGCGGCATGCCGCGCGGCCTCGCCCGGCGCCTCGCCCTCCTGGGCGGCGAGGAGGAAGCGCTCGAGGTCATCGCGGCTGGCAATGGCGCTGGCGACCCCGCGGCCGACAAAATCCCAATCGTCCAGCGGACGCGACAAGGTAAGAATGCCGACCGAGCGGCGGAGAAGCGCAGCCTCCAACCCGGCCGTGGTGCTGAACATGAGGACGCATCGCGAGGCAGCCACCAACGGATACAGCCCGATCTCGACAACCTGCGCAAAGCCCTCTGCGCCCCATTCATGCAGTCTGATGCGGAAGCGTTCTGCACTCTCGCCGCGATGCAGCTTGAAGCGCAGGCGCACAGCCTTCCAGCGCTCGGTGGAGCGCAATGCGGCCACCCACTCGAGCAGCCGGCGCAATGCGGCATCCTTCTCCTCGGCCGAGATGATGAGCATCTTTTCGATCGGGCTGGAGAGGAACGTGAGCGGGAACTCGCCCTCCGTCATGGCCAACTTGCGGCGCGCCT